>JBLMYS010000171.1:0-4390 GCA_050258415.1 Acidobacteriota bacterium
TATGTATCCGGGCTTCCACCAGGTTGAATTTGACGGGAGCCGCTTTTCCAGCGGGGTATATATCTACAGGCTTGAATCCGGAGGATTTAACATTGCTAAAAAGTTCATCCTGATGAAATAAGTAATGCCCGGCTTTAAGGAAATTCCGGCCTCGTTTTCTTGTACTTATTCGTGGTTTTAATTAATGTTTTCTTTATTTTTGGAAACATGGTATCTAAGTAATCACTTGACCAGAAAGAATAAGGACTGGGAATAAAGAACTATGCCTGAGCAAATAAAAATCGAACCCAAAGCATACCTGCTTAAAAATAAAATACAGAACTACGAATGGGGCGCAAAGGGAAGTGAGGCTGTAATTCCTAAGCTCCTGGGCATTCAGCCTGAAGAGGGGAAGCCATATGCTGAACTCTGGATCGGAGCCCACGCGAAGGCACCATCTGTAGTTGTGCTTCCTGAAGGAAAAGAAGTAAGTCTTAACGAACTTATAGAAAAATTTCCTGAAGAAGTTCTGGGAAAAGATGTCTCGAAGAAGTTTGATGGAAAGCTCCCGTTTCTTCTGAAAGTACTCTCTGCCTCGGAAGCCCTGTCCATACAGGCGCACCCGGATAAAACCAAAGCCGGAATTCTTCACCTTAAGGACCCGAAGAATTATCCCGATGATAACCATAAGCCTGAAATAGCAATAGCCCTCGACAGCCTTAAGGCCCTGGTTGGTTTTAAGCCGCTTGATAAATTTTTAGCTGCCCTTGAAAGCTACGGCGGATTAAAGGATTTTGCCGGCAGTAGAATTGTTGATGAAATTCAAAAATCATCTCTATCCGAAGAGGACAAGGTCAAAACTCTGTATGAAGAAATAATAAAGAAATCAGTCTCCAATCCAGATGAGTTAGAAACTGCAGTTGAAGAAATTAAAACAGAGAGCCTAAGGAAGGAACCCGGGCTCAGGACTGAAGAGGAGAACCTTTTCCTCGAACTTGAGAATCAGTACGGTACTGACGTTGGGCTCTTCTCGGTATTGCTTTTCAACCTTGTTAAACTTAAAGAAGGGGAGGGGATTTTCCTTGATGCGGGAATTCCTCACGCCTACCTGAAAGGAAACATAATTGAGTGCATGGCAAATTCCGATAATGTAGTGCGCGTTGGTCTTACGCCAAAGTTTAAGGATGTCGACTCGCTTCTTGAAATACTTTCCTACAACCTCCATCCGGTTGAAATTATTAACAGCAATTCATCTGAAAAAGAAGAAAATATATACCAGGTTCCGATTAGTGAATTTGAAATTACCAGGTGGAAATTTACTAATGATTCCGTGAGGGTTATAGATAACAGCAGCGTGAGTATTCTACTGATTGTAGAAGGAAGTATTTCTGTTGAACTAAACGGGATGATGGAGTCATACAAAAAAGGCGATTCACTTCTGATACCGGCAATGGTAAAAGAACTGAAAATTAATTTCAGTAAGGGTTCCCTGGTCTTCAGGGCTTTCATTCCGGAGGCTAGATAACAGTAGAGATAAAATAACCCAAAAGGGCCAATAGAAAGGGGCAGAACATGTCTGCCCCTTAGTTCGGTTTGAGGTTAGTTAGCTGACTTTACTATTTTGTTAGAACCATTTTTCTTACTGCATGCTGCCTTTCTGTATCCAGGCGGTAAATATATATGCCGCTGGGCAGGTCCGATCCGTTAAAGGTTACCCTGTGTACACCTGCTTCCATCTTTTCATTTATAAGATTTGCAACTTCCTTTCCCAGAATGTCATAGACTTTAAGGCTTACACGTGAGCCTTCGGTCAGTACAAATTCTATGTTCGTCGTTGGGTTGAACGGGTTTGGATAGTTGCCAAGCCTGAATTCGGCAGGGATTGCCGCAATTTCTTCCATAGGGGATTTCGGCAGTAATGAGCCCTTCTTCAGGTCGTCCAGATATAAAGCGCCTGTCTTCAGTGCTTTTCTTGCCTGGCGTATAACGACTGCGGAGAACTGCTTTGCTGTGCCGGGTACGCCTGAAATCGCATACTGAACAAATTTCCAGCCTGTCCAGTCAATTATCCCGAGGTTTGCAATATAGTTGCCTGGTGTATTAAACCAGAATTCCAGAGTGTTTTTACTGTTGTCGCCATAGACCCACACGCCTATGTAGCCCTCATCGTCTGAAACTGAGGGTAGCGTTGTATTTGCCAGGCACACAACTCCGCCTGCCTGCGATCTGAATGAATAGGCCAGTTTACCTGATGAACTGCCGTTTACCTTCTGCTCAGTTGAAATGGTGAATTTTGTTATTGCGGCATCCACATATTTTGAATTCGGGTTCTGAGCCGGCTGCTGCCATGGACCCATGACTTCAAAGTCATCTACAATCAGGCTGCTAGTTTCTTTGGTCGTAAAGCTCCAGGCATCTGACCACGTCCCGGTTCCAAAGGAATTGACACCGCATACACGCCAGTAGTACGTTGTATTGGGCTGAAGCCCGCTTAGAACGTATGAGGGATTTATAAGTCCCGTCTGATCAGTTATGAGCGTTGTAAAAGATGAACTGCTTGAAACCTGAAGGTTGTAAGTTGTGGTTTTTGCCGGGGGTGTCCATGTAAGAGTGAGCCCCGACGAAAGATTTTGTGCTCCATTTAATGGATAATTAGGCTTCACAGCAACTGGAGATGCCTGCGGAGGATTCTTCAGATAGTCCTTAACGATAGAAAGGAGGACCGAATTTGTGCCGTCATAGTCGTGGCTTAGTGCCCAGATTATGGATCCCATTGTGCCTTTGGAAACCGCGTAGTCGCATTTCATCTTAATGGAAACTGTATCGTCGTAGCAGATGGTATGTGTATGCGCCTGGTCCCTAAGGTAAGGCATTTTGCAGACGTTATCCCAGTTATAGGTGAAGCCCGCTGAGATCTTTGCATTTGCGTTTTTGTAAGTAACCGATGAAGCCGCGCTGCTGCTTGCCCAGAGGTCCGTTGAAGTGAAATCGTAGCCGTAGAATGCCATGCCGAGGCAGAGTTTGTTCGCGGGTACTCCGTGGGTGGTATACCAGGTGTAGCTTTCATCAACAGAGCCGCATGCATCGGAAGGGGACTTGTATAAAGGTGAAACGTGGCCCGAATGGTTCACCCATGATCCGTGGTAATCATAGGTCATAATACCGAACCAGTCGACCAGATTTAACATATTTGGAATATCATATCCGCCGCCCCAGTCGGTTGCGGGCATTGCCACGCTCAGGAGCTCAATGCCGGAAGAGTTAAAGGCCGCGCGCAGCTCCTGGAAGAGTGCCAGGCAGTTGGCTTTGTCGGCGCTCCCGGGATATTCCCAGTCAATATCAGCACCGTCGTAACCGTTTGCCAGAATGAAGTTTTTAAGATTAGTTACAAAGTTTGCCCTGTAGGCCGCATTGTTTACAAGAGACGTGAACTGCGCGTCGTAGCCGTAACCGCCCACAGCGACCAGTACCTTTACGCCATTCTGATGCGCGGTTGTAATAAGTCCCGGAACGAGAAAATAGCTGTCGGTGGTAATGGATCCGTCATTCTGCGGAAATATAAAAGAATGAACGATATGAGTTAAACCTGAATAATCGATTGCCGTATAAGGATATGTCTGGTAGACCCAGTCCGGGTAATAGCCGATAGCCAGCTTCGACTGGGCATTAAATGAACCAAAAGAAACCAATAAAAGGACAAGTAAAAAACGCTTCATACTGCCTCCGTTCTTTTTTAGTTCTGATATATTGCACGATTAAGTGAATGGACCTTTGCTGAAAGTTTACTTCTCCATAGGCATACTCCTAAAGCTATTATAAATGATTATTCCAAAGGGGATATTGAACAGGAGGATGAGTGACAATTAAAGTTAGAGCTTCGGCAAACAAATTGTTCGAGGAAATTTTTTTAAACATTCTCCTTGTTTCTTATCTGCCAATGTATTAAAATATCTGTCTTGTATTAAAAATGAATCCATTGCTGATTTCAGCCTGGCGCTATGGGTTCTCCAATGAAAAACGGTTGCCATAAAGACTATCAAGTCTGACATTCTTCGCATCTCATTAAAACCTTTTAGTTCAAACTTTTTATCTCTAAATTACAGACAGGTGACCAAATGGTATACAGTCACCCCGCCTAAGTCATTATAAAATAGATATTTGCAGATGCCTAAAGAAATATTTAAAGAAATTAAAAGAAAATATATAGTCCGGACTCATGAATAGTCCGGACACTCTTCCCTTGTTTTTATCGCAAAATGGAGGAAAAATAGGCGAAAAAGTTTATACTGCTGAAATGAAAGAAGTGCTAAAATACAAAAAACACAAAACCAGAGTTATTTTGCAGCTGTTCAATTCATTCATAGAAAAGGAAAAACAAGCAGCATCAAAGACAGAGCTACAATAAAGATTA
>JBLMYS010000172.1:0-19343 GCA_050258415.1 Acidobacteriota bacterium
GGTTCAGCTCTTCCAGGTCCTCCGGGAATCCGGGGTTATTTTCCCTGAAGTGGGTTGAAGCGAACACAATTTCGCATTTATAAGAGCTATGGAGACCTTCTTCGACCATACGGCGTCCCTCGGCGAGGAATTTTCCCTCCTCAGAGCGAATTTTCTTCCGAAGAAGGGAAGAATAATATTTAAGTTCAATTCTAGAAAGCATTTAGCAAGTCCTTAAGCATGGCAATAATGATAAAAGAAGCTTTTCTGTGCCAATTAACAATGGGCAATATTTTTACTACAGAAAATATCAAAAAAATTGGTTTATTTAATAATTAATTTCTTGCGCAGAAGTAAAAAATAATTTATTTTAGGGACTCAGAAAATTGCTGGTGTAGCTCAGTTGGTAGAGCAGCTGATTTGTAATCAGCTGGTCGGGGGTTCAAGTCCCTCCACCAGCTCCAAAATAGAGCAAAAACAAAGAAAACCGTCTTACTTCAGGACGGTTTTTCTGTTTTAAACCTGCGCTTCACTGTACAATTCACTGTACAGCGTATCGCCTCCATAACCGTCAATATTCTTCGATTTCGCTCCAGAAACGCAGCATTTACCGGCTCCTTGAAAAACTCAGGCGCGGGAAAATCACTGTACAGTAACGCTTTAGCTGAACACTTCCGATCCAACAACCATATTAACGGAGGTTATATGTTCCTGTTTAAGCGTAAAGATATCTATTACGTTGAATACTTTGACGTTGAAAGCTGCTGCAGCCGCAGAGTCTCTACGAAGTCGAGGAGTAAAGCAGACGCCCTGAAGTTCATATCCGACCTAAAGCGAATGATGGCGGCGGCGCCGAAACCCGAGTACGTAACACTGAATAAATTCCGCTATGAGTATCAAGGATACATTGAGAAGACGAGATCGCCTCAGTATCTGAGAAGCGTAAAGCTGTCGTTTAAGAAGCTGGTCGAGAGCCTGGGCGACGTCCCCCTTGCCTCCCTTAAAATACGCGACTTCGAGAAGTTCTTCATGTCGGTGTACCAGCAGGCTAATTACGCCGCTCATCTGTATCACAGAACGCTCAAGGCCGCGTTTAACAAGGCCGTTGAATGGGGCTATCTGACGGAGAATCCGATACGCAAGATAAAGCTGCCAAGGATACCCAAGACGCTTCCTGTATTCATAACCAAGGCCGACCTCGACAAAATCATGGCGAACACGAAGAATCCTTCGTTAAGGAATCTGTTCTTCTTCGGCTTCCACACCGGCATGCGCCAGAACGAAATTACGAACCTTCAATGGGACGCGGTTAATTTCAAGGATAGTGTTATAAAGGTCCAGATCACCGATTCATTTATGACCAAGAGCCGGCGTGAAAGAGTCATACCGATCAATAACAGTCTTCGGAAACTGCTTGTGAAGCTTCATAGCAACACCAGCAGCAAATACGTCTTCACAAACCCAAGCGGTTATAAATACCATAACGACTATATAAGCCACCAGTTTAAGAAGGCAGTCAGGGGCGCAGGATTAGACGACCGTATTCATTTTCACGACCTACGCCATGGTTTTGCAAGCTCGCTTGTGCAGCGTGGAGTTTCTTTATACGTCGTCAAAGATCTTCTTGGATATGAGGATCAGGGGACCACTCAAATTTACGCACATCTCCAGAACCAAAACCTACTTAATGCTATCCTCAAACTTGATGATTAGACATTTCAAGGCTTTAGTAAATTATTCTAAAGCCTCTATCCTCAATTTAGCTCCTTCCCTGGATCAAAAAATACGGGTTCGTTTTCCTCTTTGACATGCTGCTTTAGAAAATGGAGTGTATTCCTAAGCAGTAATTCAAAAAGTTGTGTTTGTGTGTAGTCATCCCCAACAAATCCAACATCGATTATAAAAATAAAGCTTTCGGAAGGTTCTTCATAATACCCGAATCCTATGAACTTTTCATACTCATAATTCTTAACAGTCTTTGAAACTAAAACATTGCACCGACCTGCTTCGGGATAAATAAACTCAAAGTAGTCCTTATGAAATACATTGGATGAAAGAAAGTGATCCAAGCCTTTTGTTAGAATAGGATGCCTACTTTCAATTCTTATACTGGCTGTTTCTCCCCTGTGCATTCCATTTTTTTTACCTGAATAGCTTGTTTCATCTAACAAATCCCAGAAGTAAATACTGCGATGCAATAATATAATATGGGCACCAATTTCCGTCAAACTATCTAAGTTATCTATCATAAGATCATGCTGCTCTTCATTTCTAGGGAATTTCCTGCTCGTAATATACCATTGGGGAATTATGACTAAATCATTTTTACAAAACTCAAACTCTACAATATCAGACCATGTAAGCAGAATTGGTTCTAGATTCTGTGATTTTAATTCATTAAGTAAGTAATAAACGTTTTGACATGATTCTCCATTGAAAGACTTTAATTCAGTCAATAGGTCACGTTCCTTACTTAATCTTTCTATCCCAAACTTTTTAATATTAGGTTCAACAACAACAAAAACCCTGTTAATCATTTTTACCTCTAAGCTTGTATATTATTACTATTTAGTATTCCAAAACAAGACAAATCATGCATTAGATTCCGCCCAATCCTTGCAGAGCAAGGTTGCCTGTTCGATAACTGTTTCAGTGGCTTTCTCCTGCTTGTCAGGCGGATAGCCATATTTGCGCAGCACGCGCTTTATGTAGGAGCGCAATCTGGCCTGGACCGATTCCCTTAGCGTCCAGTCAATTGTAACGTTTTTGCGAATCATATCGACAAGCTCGTGTGCTATCTTGCGTAGTACCTCATCGCCCAAAACCTTTACAGCAGAATCGTTAACTTCCAGTGCATCGTAGAACGCCAGTTCGTCTTCGGTAAGTCCGAGTTTTTCTCCGCGCTTATTCGCCTCACGCATGTCACGTGCCAGTTCAATCAGGTGTTCGATTAACTCGGCGACCTCAATGGCTTTGTTCTGATACTTCCTGATTGCCTCTTCAAGTAGCTGGGCGAATGAACGGCTCTGTATAAGGTTCCGCTTTGAGCGGACCTTAATTTCGTCGTTAAGGAGCTTCTTTAAGAGCTCAAACGCTAAATTCTTCTGCGGCAGGTCCTTAACCTCGGCAAGGAATTCGTCCGACAATATAGAAATGTCTGGCTTCTTTAAGCCTGCAGATTCAAATATGTCAATTACTTCGCCTACAGCAACGGCTTTTGAAACGATCTGTTTAATAGCGGATTCGATTTCATCGTCGCTCTTTCCGTTGGTTCCCCCGTTCTTTATAATAGCAGCCTTTACGGACTGGAAGAATCCTACTTCGTCCTGGATCTCCAGAGCGGCTTCATTCGGGACTGAAAGAGCAAACGCCTTGGATAATTCCGCTACATGCTGAAGATACCGCGTTTTTCCATCGTCTTGGTTTAATATGAACTCGGCTGCTTCAAGGATGATACCCATCTTTGCGCTGATAGGGGCGTTAAAGATCCTGTTATAATCGAAACCGTGAAACATTTGCGAAACGATCTCGTACTTTTCAAGGAGGACGGCTACGGCGTCTTCCTGATTAAATGTCGGCCTACCCTTGCCTCCGTTTTCCGTATACTGCATCAGCGCCTTTTTAAGATCGTCGGCTATTCCGAGATAATCTACTATTAAGCCGCCCGGCTTATTCTTAAATACGCGGTTGACCCTAGCAATTGCCTGCATAAGCCCATGAGAGCGCATCGGCTTATCCATATACATCGTGTGCAGGCACGGAGCGTCAAAGCCGGTAAGCCACATATCGCGTACGATAACCAGTTTGAATGGGGTGGTTGGGTCCTTGAACTTGTTGGCTAATTCCTCACGGCGCTGTTTGTTGCGGATATGATCCTGCCATGATACGGGATCGGTTGCCGAACCGGTCATGATGACCTTAAGCGTTCCTTTATCATCATCCGCATTATGCCATTCAGGACGCAGCTTAATTATTTCGTTGTACAGGTCAATACAAATTCTGCGGCTCATGCATACGATCATCCCCTTCCCTTCAAGGACGCCGAGGCGCCTTTCGAAATGGGTAACTATATCGTTTGCAATAGCTCTTATACGTTTTTCGCTGCCAACTACAGCTTCCAGGCGAGCCCATTTGGATTTGAGGCGTTCTTTCTTATCAATCTCCTGCCCTTCGGTGACTTCCTCGAAATCAGGATCTATCTTAGGCTTTTCCTCTTCCTTGAGTTCCAGCTTTGCCAGACGGCTTTCGTAGAAGATTCTAACGGTAGCGCCGTCCTTTACGGCTTGCTCTATGTCATAAACGTCAATATGATTACCGAATACCGCAACAGTGTTCTTGTCCGTGGTTTCAATAGGCGTTCCGGTAAAGCCGATAAATGAGGCATTTGGAAGAGCGTCGCGCATGTGACGTGCAAATCCGTCTACAAAGTCATACTGGCTGCGGTGCGCTTCATCGGCAATCACCACAATATTGCGCCTGTCGGAAAGCAGCGGGAACTTAGCCTCGTCTTTTTCGGGAAAGAACTTGTGAACGGTAGTAAATACTACTCCGCCAGAGGCTACCTTAAGCAGTTCGCGCAGGTCCTCACGGTCTTTTGCCTGAACCGGAGTCTGCCGTAAAAGATCCCTGCACCGGCTAAAAGTACCGAAGAGCTGGTCGTCAAGATCGTTCCTATCAGTAATAACGACAATTGTTGGGTTATCGAGGGACAAGACGAGCTTGCCAGTATAGAATACCATGGTCAAGCTTTTGCCTGAACCCTGTGTATGCCATATAACGCCGCACCTTTTATCTCCCGCGGGACCTACGGCGTTATAAGTAGAATTATAAGCTTTATTTACGGCGTGATACTGATGATAAGCAGCGATCTTCTTAATGGTGGTCTTGTCTTCCTCGAAAACGATGAAGTTCCTGATGAGGTCAAGGAACACTTCTTTTTTCAGCATGCCTTTAACTGTAACATCAATACCGGGTATAATGGCGGCTTCAAGCTTCTCACCATCGATAGTTTTCCATGGCATGAATCGCTCTTTATCCGATGAGATTGTACCCATTCTTGCTTCAAGACCGTCACTTATGATTATAATTTCGTTATAAGTAAAGAGTGAAGGGATCTGATGCTTATACGTCTCGATCTGGTTAAATGCGCTCCATATAGTTGCCGATTCATCGGCGGCGTTTTTAAGCTCAAAGATTACAAGAGGGAGCCCGTTTACAAACAGGATTACGTCTGGGCGCCTGTTATTATGGTTCTCTATTATAGTAAACTGGTTAACTGCCAGGAATTCATTATTATCGGGATTATCGAAATCGATCAGCCTGACCTTATCGCCCCGGATATTACCGTCGGCGTTCTTGTACTGAACATCGATTCCTTCGGTAAGCATACGGTGGAACTGATAATTATTAGTAAGGATATCAGGGCTTGGCGTTCTGAGGACTTTTCGAAGGGCTTCCTCGCGGGCATCCTCTGGAATAAAAGGGTTGAGTCTGCAGACGGCATCCCTTAATCTGCGGGTCAGTGTGATTTCAGAATAATCCGCTCTTTCGCAGGAAGAACCGTCAGGAGAAATATCTGGGCCATATAGTACTTCACAACCGTTACCCCGGATAAGGTCAAGGGTCAATTCCTCAATTTCTGATTCTGTAATTAAATGATTCATATTTCTTTCTAGAATTTAGTAATTCATAGATAAATCACCGACTTGGTTAATCCAATTTAGGTATATTAAATGCAAGGACTGTCAGGAATAAATCTCGTCCTTCATCATCCCTATTCTTAAATTTATACCTAAAGTTCGTTTCTGCTTTCGGTAGAAGTTCTTGCTTAAAATTCGAATGAGATTTGATAATATCAGGGATTTGTTTTATTACATTTGTGAAGTCTTTATTTCTATTAAATAGAAGAATTGAGGTTTTGGTATCGCGCCAACTTAAGTACCCAAGCAGCTGATCAACCGTCTCAATCAGTTTCTTTGCACCATTCCAAAATTTACATTCAGCAATAAAGATATTCTTTCCTTTATCCTTTATTAATATATCCGTCTTGCCTTCATAATTAAAAGTTTCACCGGTAGCGTTCCCCTCATAGTGTCCGTTCAAATGCATAAGAAAGTGGTCGCGTATTTCTTCTTCTGATAATTTCACAAAAGTTGCTGGACTTTTTTCCATTACTAAAGACATATCTGAAATCACCTTAAGGATATACTCATAATCAGAATAGCTCAATTCAGGTTCTGCAGGCGAATTTGAATATTTAGAAACGGTGGGGGCTGGTATAATCCTTTTTCTCATAACTGGCGCAATATAAGTCTCAGGTAGATTATTTCTACTTCGCAAAGGATAACCTAACTCGTTAACTAGATTGACATTTTTTAACAATTTGGATTTTCGAGCAGTAATCAATGGAATCAATTTTGAAGGCAGCTTATTATTGAAAGATTGAAGGTCACTATTTATCCAAGCAGTATACTCATTAATAAGCCTTAATTGCGCATTGAACTGATCCTTTATTTTATCAGGATTATAATCAAGGGTTTCTATGCTAATTATGATGTTGTTATTAATAATCTTCGCGAAGGGAATCATAGAAGACATCTGTGAAGGTCTGAAATTAAACAGATTAGGATCTCCAGAAAATGGAATAAAATATGAAATACGATTGCCTTTTCTATAAACTGGTCTGCTTCTATCGATTATAATTCTCAATGGATCATGACTTACGTCTATGTTAATTTCCTTTTGCTCTATGGTAACGTCTTCAATATTCAGTTCAATAGGTTGCATCGAATATTTATTTAAGAGATGATCAATTAATTGAGCCTCATCAACTTTCAAAATATAGTCTGCAGTCATATTCATAACTTCATCATGAAGTTTCTTATTTAGATCTTCTAAGGCTGAATATAGATCATATTTACAAAATAATTCATCTGACATTTTGTGTAATCCTTATTTTCCCACTCATTAGTTTCGGCAAAAGTGAATCACGTATTTCAGATAGTCTTTCACTTTGTTTACGATAATTTACGATTAACCTTTTTAAAGGTTCAACCAAGCCAGTATATCTTTCTAGTATTTCAATGCAAGGTAATGCAACTTTCACATCAGTTAATACTTGAGCATTCGCATTGGGTTGGGCCGATCCGCTTAAACAATTCTTTATGTATTCAGAATAAATAGAAGTACGTAAGAACTGCCCAGAATAAAATCCCAATTCTTTTTTTTTAAACTGTAATCGAATTAAATATGACGCAAAGACACTTTCTGGAGGATCTAAAATAAAAGCATTCTCCCCAGTTGAGGCACCAGTTCTAGCAATAAAAATATCTCCGTCTATTATCTTATATTTATTCCAATCGTTTGAAGACACTTTACAATATGGGACCTGATCCCACTCGACAACACCATTCTGTATATCAGTAATTCTTAAAAACTTAGGCCCGATATTCTCTTTTGATGCACTTTGAGTTAGACCATATTGAATATTGGACGTGATTTCCTTGAGTTTTCTTACTTCCCAGTTCTTTGGTATCTCTCCAAACTCAGATTCAACCATCTCGCCGCCGCTGGACTTATAAGGGTTTCCATTTTCATCCGGGAATTCATAATCTATAAACCACCGCTTGAATATCGTCTGCGCTATTTGTTCAAGGGTTTCATTCATTTGGCGGTTCAGTTCGATCTTATCATCTAATGAAGAAAGGATTCTTACAATGGCTTTTTGTTTATCAATACCTGGCAAGGGTATTTCTAAGTTGCTCAACAGTTTGGTCGTCAGACTACCTCTTGAACTATGAGAATCAGAGATATTCCGAAGTTCCTGATATCTGTTTTTCAAATTGAAATACAAGAAATGAGGATCTAATTGAGTTTTGTCTGCTCTTATTGCTACAATTGACTGATTTATGTAGGTGTCTATTTTACAAAAAGACGCCTGTCCTCTGGTTGTACCTTGGCCAGCTGAGGCAACGACAACATCACAGCATTTAGCAAGCTTAGTACTCGATTCTGAGACTCCCTGGGGAGTGATTTTCCGTTCTGTTGTAGTTATATAGCTGCTTCTTGTTTCACCTGAAGAAAGCCAAGGTATATTGCCATCCCAATACTCGCTAACGCGTGTGCTGGGAGTACCTCCGCTGAACAGAGTAGAAAGTTCTCCTAATTTAACCCTCTTCCAATAATCGTCATTTTTTGAATACATATACTTTCATTTTATTGATAAAATGCAGCTTAGTCTAAAATATATAGCTTATTTACTCATCAATTGGATTATGAAGAATTAAATCTCAATTCCTATTAATCCGAGACTATCCCTAATTTCTTCTTCCAACTTTCTTGCTTCTTCGAATTGCTTTGCAAGAGCGCCAGTTAGCTTTTGCATTTTTTCATCAAATAATTCATCATCTTCTTCAACTTCCTCCGTACCGACGTATCTGCCAGGTGTAAGGATATAATTATTATTTCGGACCTCCTCAATTGAAGCAGACCTGCAGAAGCCGGGAATATCAGCATAGCTGCCATCCTTATTTCGCCACTTATGATAGGTTGAGGCGATCTGTTGAACATCGTCAGCCGTTAACTCCCTATGCTTGCGATCAACCATGGTTCCAAGCTTTCTGGCGTCTATAAACAAAATATTCTGGCGCCGGTCGCGGAAACGGTGATTCCTCTTGTCACGTGACAGAAACCAAAGGCAAACAGGTATTGGCGTATTATAGAAAAGCTGACCAGGCATTGAAACCATACAGTCCACCAGGTCGGTCTCGATGATATTCTTGCGTATCTCACCCTCATTAGAGGTACTGGACGACATAGAACCGTTGGAAAGAACGAATCCGGCTATTCCTGTAGGTGCTAAATGGTGAATGAAGTGCTGTACCCATGCAAAATTGGCGTTTCCAACTGGTGGTACGCCGTACTTCCAGCGGGGATCATCGCGCAGCTGCTCGCCTTTCCAGTCGCTTACGTTAAAGGGCGGATTTGCTATGATGTAGTCGGCTTTGAGGTCCTTTTGCTTATCGTCGTGGAATGAATCGCCCCACTCAATTTTTGCGTCAATTCCCCGTATGGCAAGGTTCATCTTTGCCAGGCGCCACGTGGTAGGGTTCGATTCCTGCCCGTAAACGGCAATATCGCCTAATCTGCCTCCATGGGCTTCAACGAATTTCTCACTCTGTACGAACATGCCCCCCGATCCGCAGCAGGGATCGAATATTCTCCCGCGGTACGGCTCAAGCATTTCGACTAAGAGTTCAACGATGCAGCGAGCTGTATAGAACTGACCACCCTTTTTACCTTCGGCGTCTGCAAACTGGCCAAGGAAGTACTCGTAAACGCGGCCAAGTATGTCTTTACTGCGGTTTTCCTTATCACCTAGGCCAATAGTACCTATCAGATCGATTAGCTCGCCTAAACGTTGCTTATCGAGTTCAGGGCGCGCATAGTTTATGGGAAGGACGCCTTTGAGTATGGAGTTCTCCTTCTCAATCTTTTCGAGGGCTAGATCTATTATCTTCCCTATTTCGGGCGATTTAGCCCTAGACCGTACGTATTCCCATCGGGATTCCTGCGGCACCCAGAATATATTCTCGGCGGTATATTCATCACGGTCTTCCACTGCGGCATAACGTGCCTGTTCGTCGTGTATAAACCACTCGCTTTTTGGGTCTGAGACTGTATTATGTATCTGAAGCTGGCGCTCAATGAATGAATCTGATATGTATTTGAGGAAGATAAGCCCTAAAACCACATGCTTATACTCGGCGGCGTCCATATTATTGCGCATTTTATCTGCCGCCTGCCAGAGCTTTTGTTCGAAACCGAGGTTTGCACCGTTATTTTCTTTAGCCATTTGCCATAAAACTTATTAAATAATGGTACAATATTACAATGATTTCCCGTCAAAAGGAATAGAATACTTTCATTATATACTACTGAATTTATTTCAGCACATTTACTCTTCTCAGCCGATCAAAACCCATTCAATTCAGATTTTAAAGTGATTTGCACTTTTCGAAGGATGATCTGCGCGATTATTGGGCTGTATTAATTTGATCTGCGCAATATGCCCCCATAAATTTACTTCGGTTATTCGACGGCCCTTCTGCGGCCGCAAATTTATTCACCTAAGTAAGGAGTAGCATAATGGCTAACGAAACAAAATCAATCCAGTCACGGCTGGACATTAAAAATGTCAATAATCTTGACAAATTGGCAAAGCTTAAAGGTTTAAGCTTTAGTTCTATGATCCGCTATATTCTTATCGAGTATATAGAAAACAATATATATAAGTTGACACTGGATCCAAAACCGGAGAACAAGTAATGTCTCAGAATGCAGAACTATTAATCCAATTACTCTCTGGTATATCTTCAGGAGAAAAAGACGATATAATGAAGGCGTTAACATTTATAAAAGATAGCAGGAAAGATGAATCCATGACTCTCGAAAATTTCAGGCGTGAATATCTTGCATTTTCGCAGGATAATCACGCGGACAAATACAGGCGGTCCATTGAACTGAGCCTAAAACACCTGACTGAATATTTCGGTGGTGAAAAGAACCTTAGCGAGATTAAAACTAAAGACGTAGAGAAGTTCGAGGCGGCGCTACGAAAATCTGCCCCTAAAGGGTTCAAGGTATATCATCGCAACCTGAAGGCGGCGTTCAATAAAGCCAAAAATTGGGAATACATTTCCGAGAACCCATTCGATAAGATAAGACTGCCTAAACAGCAGGAATTCGGTCCGGTTTACCTGAACGAGGAAGACTTAAGCCGTATTATAGCTGCGGCAAAGTCCGATTTACTGGGCGACCTTTTTACATTCGCCTTTTACACGGGATGCCGGGTCGGCGAAATAGTGCAAATCCGGTGGCGCAGTATTGATCTGGAAAGCAGAATTATTCTCGTTGGCGATTCAGAACTGATTACCAAAAGCCGTAAGCAGAGAATGGTTCCTATCTGTGAAGAGTTGTCCCATGTCCTAATAAACTTAAAGCTCAGGGGCAGCAAGGAGGAAGGATACGTATTCTGTAAATCAAACGGCTTTCCGTTTACGCCTGAATATGTATCTAAGAAGTTTAAGGCGATATGTCGTGAGATCGGCCTGGATGAAAAGGTACATTTCCATGGTTTGAGGCATTCATTTGCCTCGAACCTGGTACAAAGAGGCGTCTCAATATTCACAGTCAAAGAATTACTAGGACACTCTTCTGTATCGGTTACAGAGAGATACAGCCATATAAATACTGAATCGTTGAAGAATGCAATAAACGTTTTTAATAAAGCAGCCTAGAAAAGGGGAAATAATTATGTTATCGAATATTAGTTACGTAAAAATAAAGATGAATGCCATGGATATAGCTGATGAATTTATAAAGGCTTGCCCGCATATAAAGTTATCAAATAACTCAGATACGTTTTACGAATACCAGAATAGTATGGAATCAAAAGGCTATTATAAACAGATTGATCCGCTCACGATAAAGGGACGCATTCTTCAATTCTGTAAAGAAAATATGGTTCATAATCTCACGTCAGGATTAATGGATAATGTTTACAATCTGTTCAAGTTGTCCTGCATGGATAACAGAGTTGATTTTGACGGCGATAGTTATAAGTACTTACTTAACCTTAAGAACTGCATATTAGACATTCGCTCCGGGAAAGTACGGAAGATGGAGCATTCTCCCGATTACTACATGACCAGGCAGTTTAACGTGGAATATGATCCCGAGGCGGTAGCGAGTTTCAATATACGGACTCTGAAGCAGATATTGCCAAACGAGGATAAATATAAATACTTCTTAACCTTAATGATGTATCTGCTGATTCCGACGTATGAATTCCAAAAGATCTGGATGTTCTACGGTTCCGGCGGCAACGGGAAAGATACGGCATTAACTACCATTCAGGCGATATTGGGTGACGCAAACTGCGCTAGCGTAAGTTCATACGACATAGCCGAGAACAGGTTCTTTCTAGGCTGCCTGAGGAATAAATTCGTTAATATCTCCAGCGAACAAAGGGCGGGAAAACTAAGTCAGGACAATCTTAAGAGGCTTAGTGGTGAATCTACAATTACAGCCGACATCAAAGGAAAAGAACCTATTACTTTTAGTAGTTTTGCACGTTTATTATTTCTGACTAACCATATACCCCAATTTGGAGAAATGAATGATGCCATTAAACGTCGATATGTTATAATGCACTTCGACCAGTCTTTTCTAGGCAATAAAGAAGATACCGGGTTGAAGGGCAAACTGATAACTGAAAGCGAAAAATCAGGGTTCCTTAATCTGCTACTGGAACAACTCCCCAATATATTTGAGCATAGGGATTTTAGAACCAGTATTAGATTTGAATCCCCTAAATGTGTGCAAGATGAAACTAAAACCGCGTTTAACCATATGAATAACGTTGAAGAATTCATAAATGAAACATTTTACTATGCTGATGAGGCACAAATTAAGGCGTCCGAGGTTTTTGAAAGCTATATGTTGTTTTGTAAAAATACCGGCGTGAAGCCTCTCAACCGAAACGAATTCTACAACTTCATAGAAAGCTCTATCGGTCTGGAGATAAAAGCCGGCGCCGGAAATAGTCGATTCATTCAAGGAATAGTACGAATTAGCGACCTTTAACCGGGTAGGCGATATTTGATCCGAACTAACCCTCATTAACGTGAGGGTTTTTTATTTGCGGTACAGAATCCGACTGCGTAAACTGACCAACTTATTTAATCGTGCAGGCAAGGGGGCAGCGAATTGATTACGTGACAAAATACTACTTCGAATAATGCCGAAATCTAAACGTCTAGACACGCATTGTATCACGTATTAGTTTCTGTAACGTTCCCTTTCAAGGAAGAGGCCATTCAGCGCGCGGGCGTTTGGGTTCAGTACCGCCATAGCTTATCTTTCGTGATCGTGATTAGTTAACCAAGTTAATCGTTTTCGTAGTCGGGGCGCCAAAAATAAAAATGAACGTTTGGACTGCAAAATCGGTTAACTTCGTTAACTAACGTGATTGCCATAGGCGGAACCGCCATTTAGTCTTTACCAAACATATAACGCTCCAGGGAGGAAGCTTTTAAGAAGCTTCCCTTCCTTGACGATCAAAGAACCCCAAAACTGGTTCAGGCGCTTTAACGAAGAGAGCTACTTTAACGATATCGGCTGCCTGGAGCAAGAAAGAAATGAAATCGCAAACGCAAATCCTGACGTTACTCCTTCCTTGCTCAGTGTAACGGTACCGCTTGGATCTAAATTTAACGAAGAAGTCCTTGGATAGATATCGCCGCATCAGTATTAGAAGCGTTTAGCGGTACCGCTGGAAAGACGGTTGCCAGTTCGGCACTTGACGGCATAGCTCTCGTTTGCCGAATCACCTGGTATTGACGATAACCATGCCCACCAATCTTTCACGAATAAATTCATGCGTTTATTTCGTTTTTACGCAGTTTTGCTATCATTTTGTATAACCGCATCTCTTAAATATTAACATTTTGCAAAAGTGCAGGAACAAAACCTTGCGAGTGAAACAAAATACTTAATTTTTGCCCCAAAAGGTTATATTTATACTGCTGAAAACAATTAATACTTAGAGCTTTAATTAATTCCCAGTATTCTACTCGGGAAAATATTATGATAAAATCTGTTGATTTTCAGCTTAATAGAAATCCTGATTCGACTGCGAGCCACCCGGGGTGCTGCAAGATCTAGCAATCATCATCAAAAATAAGTTGTCAACGACGCGGGACCTGGTACCTGTATCAATAGTCATATGGAGTCTCTTTTTAAAACGTTTCGAGGTACCGGGGGTCGGAAATCCCATTCCATTTATTAGAGGTTTGCTTACTTAAGATGGATAAAGTTGTCTCGACGTCTTGCATGGAACTCCGCGTTATTAATATTCTGTCTGAATGTTTATCTGCGCTAAAGCCTCTCAGTTCTCATTTCCCAAATGCTGTACGATTCCATATTACTGAAATATTATCTATATTGGGGTTAAATGTAATAGAGCCATTCGATACAAATATTATGAAGAAGAAAAAGCAATCAAAGTTATTAAAACCAATTCCAGGCTTTAGGAACGAAGATGAAGAAAGAGAATTCTGGGCAACACATGACAGCACAGAATATATAGACTGGTCAAAAGCAGAAGAACCCTTGTTCCCTAATCTGAAACGAACAACCGAGTTGGCCGATAGCGGCGAACCCGCTCAATACGTTGGGCCCAGGATCACAGGCGTTTCATTTTGCGGTGATATAATGACCGTTAACGTTGATGACGGTCAGGTAATTTCTGTACGTTGGAATAAATACAAACGGTTACGTAACAGTTCTGATTCCGCAAGGAACAACTTTATGCTTATCGGGAGCGGGACCGGAATACATTGGCCGGAGCTGGACGAAGATCTCTCCCTTGCAGGATTAATTCGCGATTCACAGAATCAGGACTAATTGCCCTGACCTGCGATCCGTGATATGAACAACTAATCGATATTGTACATAACTAGTTTTATCGACTCAGACTGCTATACTATCTTTCCTTGCTAACTGGCGCTCCGCACCATTCAGGCGAATTAGCATATTCACGGTAACGTTTTAAAACTGAAACACCATTCACTTAGAAGTCTTTTCGCTGCCGCTATATACGGCTTCCATGATTTGAAGTATTATTGAATTTATGATGCAGTTTTACGTCGCTCTAGCAATTCCGGCCAAAGCCGCAATCCACCTGGGCTTCCTCGAATAAATGCATATTACCGTATAAATAATATATACTAAATAGATTTTCTCGCTCAATATCGCTTAAAATACAGACACTCGCTCAAATGTCTGTGGGTTCAGTGGTAAGTACCTTAAACGCGTGGTCAATACGGCCACGCTTCTTTTATTCGCAACATAAATATTAGAACGCCTCACAAATAGATAATAAACCCAATAGTAAAAGGAGATCAAAATGGAAAGAAAACCAAATGGCCAGTTTAATGCGATACCGCTTAATCAGAAAACGCCAAGGATGCTTGAGATTGAAAAGCGTCTTGGCCGCAGCCTCGAAGAGGACTTTAACGAATACTATGTAAAACGCGGCTGGGGACAGAAACGTATTGCGCAGCGGTGGGGAGTTCAAAGACAGCTCATATTCGGTCACGGATATAGGTCAAAACGCCGCAGCTGGATTGAACGCCTGGGACTTACTCTTCGAGTTATTTCCAACCTTGCCAATGAAAAACCGGACGCGCCAGATAGATCCTGCGCCATCTGCCGCGATCCCAAATTACCCACTGAAAACGCCCATTGGATCGCCCACAGCAAAGGCGGAAGCCGGGAGAGATATAACATCATTAGGCTTTGTCCAAACCATCATACATTACTTGATTCAGGAGATGCTGAAACAGAACATAAAGTAAAAGAAATACTTCTTATAAAGGAATTATGCAAAATATTGCATACTGTAGATGAAAGAGATATTGTATTTAGTGAGATAGTTAATAATATTCAATCTATTGTCCTCCGAAAGCCTTAATTTTATTACCAGGGTTAAGACATTGTTTCTGGTCCTGGTTATTAGTTGATTTATTCACTTCGGATAAACATCGATTCTTTATTGATAATGAATTTCAGAGTTCTTAACTTGTACCCCTAAAAAGACTAGCATAATAACTTACGGAGGGTCTATTTTATGTTCCGAGGATTTGATCTTCTTTTACAACCCCAGCAAATATGGGTCGATAATTACCATAAAACTGGTAACACATTTTACGCGTCTCACCTTACAAAAACAAAAAAAGCTCTTGAGAATTTTACGCATCCCGATGGTATTATTGATGCTACAAAAATGCAAGAAGATTGGTTTCCCGAATTTGATGCTGATGTTTTTATTTCGCATTCGCATCAAGATAAAGAAATAGCAATTGCATTAGCAGGCTATTTGAAAGTTGAATTTGATATCACCTGTTTTGTGGATTCGTGCGTATGGGGATATGCTGATGATCTGCTAAAAGCAATTGATGATAAATATTGCTTGTTCCCGGGAGGAGAAACTTATAGCTATCCTAAGCGAAACCTTTCTACAAGTCATGTCCACATGATGCTATCTGCTGCTATAACAAAAATGATCGATAAATGTGAGTGCTTATTCTTCTTAAACACACCAAACTCTATTAAGCCTTCATCTATTATTCAAGGAGGAGAAACCAGTTCGCCTTGGCTATACTTTGAAATAGCCACCACACAACTGATTAGGCAAAAAACTCCTGATACACACAGGGGGATGATTAAGAAAGCTTTGGATGAAGAATCCCGTGGATTCGATATGGTATTCAACTACAATGTAATGACGAATCATTTAACTGACCTAAACGCCAGCGATATAATCGCATGGAACAAGGAATACAATAGTGACAAATCAAAACATGCTTTAGATTTATTATATAATCTTAAATCAGTACAAAACGCTGATGCTCATTAAATAATTTATGAGTAAAATTGAAGGCTTTCCTATTTATCTAAGAAAGCCTTCATAAGTTTAAAGACTATCTATAAACTTTTTAATCCCTTCCCAGCTCCATTCTATTACTTTTTTCCCAGACAATTCACTAGGAATAGCTCCTTTATCATCTTTATGAATATGAACTCCTATCATTGGTATTTTCTCCTCATTAGCACAGTTCATTTCCCATTTTTCTCCATCAGCTTTTGCCGTATTTTTGCTCAGCAGAGCTATTACACCATCGCAACCTTTAATTCTTATTCTACAATTAGTCTTCCATTTTTCATCCCATGCTTCTTTCGCGGACATATCAGTAAATTCAAAAGGGCTTTTTTCGTTCCGAGCCTGTCCTTTCAAGAAATCACGATAGAGAACATCTTCAATCGCAAAACTTATAAAGATACGTTTGTTTGCCATAATAACTCCTAATTAATTTGAATAACTGTTTTATTTAAAAGATTCAAATGTATAATCCTTTTATCTTTTTCAATTGCATAATGTACAATATCCGCGGTACCACCTAAACCCTGTGATTTCATCCCATTCCATACAGCTATTAGAATATCGACACGATTCACTAATTCTTTACCAGCTTCATAGAAGGCTTCCTGACTTGGAAATTGAAACGGCATTTTATAAACGATGTTTGATTTTTTTAATAAATCCAAATATTGGGTTAAATGATGTTCATCAAACGTCGTATCATAATTTTCGCATGGTATTATACTAAGTAATTGAATCCTATAAACGAGAATCAGATTAGCAAAGATTTGATCTGCACCCTTCGCTAAACAAGTAAGTCCCATTTCAGGACGTAATTTTTCAATTGTTTCTTTTAATGAAACTTTTACCCAAGTCTGGTGATCATCATCTATTAAGTCTTGATGGCCTGTTATACCGACTTTCATATTCTACCGTCTTTTGCTAATTTCCAATAGTACTTACCAAGCGCAGTTAATTTACATGATTTATTATTCATGGCCGCATAGTACATGTGCTCTTCACCAATGGGGACTACTAACCTTGAAGCTCTGCACTTTTGCAATTGGCTAAAAATGTTTTCATGTTCTGGGCAGGCGGGATCAGCATCAGGCTCATAAGATGGATCTAATGGATATTCAAAATCTTGATCCGGGAAATAAATAGGAAGTTGTCTTAGTATGTCAATATCAATTTCAGGTTTGCACTGTCTAACCGGGAATAACCGAGAAACATGTGATTTAAATAATGGTCTCTGATCCCAAGCACCTAACGCCTGATCAACATAGGCATATACGGATGCAATTGTGATTTTTCCAAGAATATCACTTCCTCCACCATTTAGGGCATCAGTTATAAGTGAAGTAAATACACCTTCGCCATTCTTTTCCATAGAAGTTTGGTTGGAACTGCACGCAGATAAAATGGATACCCCCTCTTTGAGTACGACATGGTCTTTTTGTGAAGGAATTTCTCCAAGCATTCCAGCATAGCAACAATCAATTATTAAAACTACTTCTTTTACCTTTGACCCATTTGCTAATTCAATTAAGTCTCTCATTGAATAACCTTCGCTATACTTTTTAGCATCTTGGGTTACTAAAAAACCGCCATAATTTGTAACCGCCCCGTGACCTGAGAAGTAGAAAACCGCTAGGTCCACCGGGTCTTTAAACAGGTCTTCAATAGCTTCACTTAAAACCGCTTTTGTTATTTTCTCAGTTGGTGAAGTCAGTAGCTTGCAATCAATATTCTTTGTTCCATCCTCGTTTCTTTCAAGTAACTTATGCATTTTTTTTGCGTCAGTTACACAACCATTTAAAGGAGCAAAAGAATAATCATTAATACCCACAACTAAAGCTTTCTTCATGGCATTCCTTTTTATAAATAATGAATAAATTATGCTGAGCGAGACAGATAAGTTATAGTGATGTTCAGTAAAAAACTGATAATTGGCCTGAGATATTCATAGTAAATTTTTCCTTTATCTCTATAAAATAGAAATCCGGTAATGCAAGTTATGGAAATTTTGTTGTTTTACAAAACAGTAGTTAAGCTCATCTGCTATTTTGATGAAATAAATATTCCTACCACCTTATGATATTGCGAGCGATATAGTGAAGAGTGTTTTTGATTAGATAATTCCTTATCTTTGATGTAAATAAAGGAAGTTAATTCCCAAAATTTTGCAATGGGAAATATTTTTACTACAGAAAATATCAAAAAAATTGATTTATTTAATAATTAATCTTGCGAAGGACTAAAAAATAATTTATTTTTAAGACTCGTAAAAATGCTGGTGTAGCTCAGTTGGTAGAGCAGCTGATTTGTAATCAGCTGGTCGGGGGTTCAAGTCCCTCCACCAGCTCCAAATAAAAAACCGCCTTACAAAGGCGGTTTTTCTGTTTTTAAACACACTTATTTACAAATAGCTGAGGAGCCCATCCTTGCAGAAACCTTTTCAATCCCAAATTCTGCTGTTTTTTGTGATTGGAATAGTTTTCAATCCCAAATTCTGAGCTTTTTTGGGATTGAAAACCTTGCCATTCACAAATTTCCGTACTTTTTGGGATTAAAAGCCCTTTCTAATTACTTTCACTTAAGAATTTCGATAAACTTTTCGCTAAAATAAATATTTTCTTTGTGGTCAGTCAAAACCCTGATAAATCCCTTCTCTTCCAAAAGCTTCATGTATTTGACCACCGTATTTTTTGTAAGATTAAGAGATTTTGCCATTTGCCTTTGAGTATAAAATGGCTGGCTAAACAAATAGTCAATTAATTCAGCTTTATTGATCTTGGGAAGTTCTTTTGCCATTCTTTCTTTGTATTCACTCATCAGATCTCTGATTTTTATTACTGTCTCCAGAGTATTTACCGATTGC
>JBLMYS010000173.1:0-4049 GCA_050258415.1 Acidobacteriota bacterium
GGCGGCGGCGGTACAGTTCCACCTCCTCCAATATGGTCATTTGGCCAGCTTATATATGCATTTGCCTTCGATGGCTGCAACGTTTATGCGGCAACCTGGGGCGGAAAGATATACAAGTCAACTGATTCGGGCTTAACCTGGGTCGTATTCTCTGAAGCCATAGAGTATACATATATCTGGTCGCTGACCGTAGTGCAGGGGCGTGTATTTGCCGCGACCGCAAAAGGGATTTATGTATATAATGGAACTAAATGGGTCCTGGCGGGCTGTGCAAACCTGGACGTGCACGACATTATCTTCGATAACGGCGTGATGTATGCCGCAACCTGGAGCTCCGGAGTTTACATGTCCGTGGATTTCGGTGCCAGCTGGACTCCAATAAATAACGGATTTAACATCTGGCCGGTCATTCGTGCGATCACCGTTGCAGGTAACGGCGATCTGTATGCCGCCACCTTCGGATTCGGCATATACAGGCTTGCGCATGGAACTACTACATGGGTTCAGGTTAACTGCTCATTCCAGATGTTCTGGACTATAGCCGCCTCGAAGACAATGCTGTTTGCCGCAAGCTATGGCGACGGGCTCTATCAGTCGGCTAACGGGCAGACCTGGACAAAGGTAACCACCTTACCCGTGCAGTTTATCTATACGATTGGTGTTGCCCCATGCGGCAGAATCTATGTCAGCTCACTTACCGGAGGCATTTACATGTCTGAGGATAACGGGGCTACATGGAAGCACCTGGGCTTTGAGGGCAGCAACGTTTGTGCTCTTGTAGTTGATCCTTCAACTGAAGAGGTACTCTGCGGAACCAGAAGCGGCGAGGTATACAAGCTTTCCGCCAGTCTTACAAATGGTGAGGAGAAGCCTGAAATTCCTTCTGACTTCGGCCTGAAGCAGAACTATCCGAATCCGTTCAACCCGTCAACTACAATTGAATTCGCGGTTCCTGAGGCAGGCGATTACACACTGAAAGTTTATGATATGCTTGGGCGTGAAGTGGCAACTCTCTTAAACGGAACACTCACGGTCGGATATCACAAGGCGGTCTTTAATGCAGACAAAGTACCCTCGGGAGTCTACATGTACCGTCTGACAGGTAATAATGTTGTAATGACCAGAAAGATGATGCTGGTCAGATAAAGTTAAAAAAACCGGGGTGCCGGTTTTCCGGCGCCTCTTACAATGGGAATTACCCGCACTCCGAAGGCGCGAGAAGCCTGTTATCCACTGCGAGGGATGCAGGCTTCAACCGCCTGAAGGAGAAAAGACCAGTATTGATGAATATAGATAATGAATTGCCGTTTAGAAGGTGGTTTTATGGAATGAGATTTAACATAGATTTTAATGTTTCCAGGTATTCTTCCATGCCCATCGGCCTGTTGTATTTTTTTTCAAGCTCTTTTGACAGCGACTCTTCGCTTTCAGAGACTTCTTTGTTTATTACTACTATATCTGGTGAGAGCGGCTTTTCCAACTTAGCTTCCCCCGAAAGATATTTAACCAGGTCTTCCTTGCTGACTAAGAACATGTCGGAATCGTTACCGTTAAGGAGCAAAATTTTCATATTATTCTCTCTTGGTTATCATTAGTATCTGCCGGGATAGCCTTTTATAAAGACAGCATACCACTACCTAAAAAAAGGATAGTGGTGATCTTCCCGGAGCATGATAATATTTGCGAAAAGTAGTTTCTAATTGTATGATAAGAATAAATTTACTTTTGTCAAGAACATATTGTGACAGGCTGTAATGATATGACGGGTCTCACAGTTATGAACAAAAACTGGAAAGAGAATTCCTTATTGTGAAATTATCCTCCCTTTAGTTTATATTAGTCCCCTCAGAAAAATAATATTACCCCATTTGGAACACATTAAAATTCAACAGGTCTTAAGCGCACGAGGTAGACTCTAAGAGAGACGGAATTTTATGTATAATTTTTCTGCCATTCATACTTAGATTATTAAAATAAAGAGGAATACTGAAATGGAAATTAAAAATAAAGTAATTATTGTAACCGGGGCTTCAGGCGGGATAGGCCTTGCCGCGGCGAAGCTCCTTTCGGAGCATGGCGCTAACGTTGCTTTGGTTGCCCGTTCAACCGAAAAACTACAGAAACTAAGCCGGGAGATACCAAATTCATTTGCGATAACCGCCGATATGCGCGATGAGATTCAAATACGCCAGATGATAAGCCAGGCGCATTCACATTTTGGAAGAATTGACTGTCTTGTAAATAATGCGGGGCAGGGGATGCACGTTTCAATTGAGAATACAAACCTTGAGCAGTTCAGATCTATTTTTGAACTGAATGTCATAGGTGTGGTTGCAGCGATGCAGGCTGTGATCCCTTTAATGAGGAACCAGGAAGAAGGAGGGGTAATTGTAAATATTTCCTCGGGGCTCACAAAACGCATTGTGCCTACCGTGGGGCCTTATGCAGCTACAAAGTATGCCCTTAATGCAGTTACCCTTACTGCCCGCATGGAGCTTGCAAAAGATAATATCCGCGTGGGGCTTGTCTACCCCGGCATGACGGCAACGGATTTCTTTCAGAATACAATAAGCCGCGAAATGACCCATTCCGACAGGATGAAAATGATGCCCATGGACACCGCGGAAGCTGTAGCTGAAAAGATAGTTGAGGCAATAAGGACTGAGGAAGCAGAGGTGCTGGTTGAGAGCTTAAAGCAGGGTATGAAATAATTATGGCTGAAGCAACAACACTTGAAAAACCACGGAGGTTTTCGGCCCTTCAGCACAGGAATTTTACACTTCTTTGGTCGGGACTAATAGTTTCAAATGCAGGCACGTGGATGCAGAATGTTGCCCAGGGGTGGCTCGTGCTGCAGCTGACAAATTCACCATTATGGCTTGGGCTTCTGGGTCTGAGTTTTGCCCTGCCAATGATCATACTTCCTTTCTTTGGGGGTGTAACGGTTGACCGCATGAACCGCATCAGGCTTCTTTATATAACACAGACCGGCATGATGGCAACTGCATTTATACTTGCAGTACTCACATGGCTTCATATGGTCTCGGTTTATCATATACTGGCAGCTTCCTTTATTGGAGCGGTGTTTCTGGCATTCGACAACCCGGCCAGGCAGGCCCTGGTGCCGGATCTGGTTCCGAGGGAGGACCTTTTGAACGCTCTGTCGCTAAATTCGGCAACTTTTACAGGCGCAGCCCTTATTGGTCCGGCAATAGCGGGGGCATTACTGGGAATACTTGGTGCAGGAAGCCTCTTCTTTATAAACGGCCTGAGTTTTCTTGCCGTTTTGTTTGCACTGGCCTCCATGAAAAACGTTAAGACACATAGCGGAGGAGAGAAAACCTCCATTAAAAACTCCGTTCTTGCGGGGCTAACCTACGCGTGGAAATCGCGCTTTATTCTGGCGCTTCTGGCGCTTTCAACTGTTACGGCAATTTTCGGGCGTTCGTATCAGAACCTTCTGCCCATATTTGCGCGCGACATATGGCATGGCGGAGCCTATGGCTACGGGCTTCTTCTTGCTTCCTCGGGCGGCGGGGCGCTGGTTGGGGCCTTTGCACTTGCCTCAGTAAGTAATTTAAAGCGCCCGGGGAGGGTGCTTGTTATTGCCGGACTGGTATTCAGCGTTTCAATTGTGCTTTTTGCAATGAGTCCGAATCTCGTACTTGGAATTTTATTCCTGTTCATTAACGGCGTTTCGGCAACAGCTGTAGGAACCATAATTGCAACTTTCATTCAGGTTATTGTGCCTAATGAATTAAGGGGAAGAATTATAAGCCTTTATACCATTACACTAATAGGCCTTCCGGCATTAGGCTCTCTTGGAAGCGGTGCCGTGGCTGAACTCCTTGGAGGCATACAGGGCGCTCCGAGGGCTGTTTTAATCGGGGGTGTGATAGTCGGAGTAATTATAGTCTTCTCGTTTCCCCTTTTCTGGAAAAGGACAATGAGCCGGGAGGGAAAATGATTACGGGGTCTTAAGGGCAAATTGTGTCCTTAAGGCCACAAATTACCCTCATTTCTCAATGTTCATATTCTCTCTTTCTCTG
>JBLMYS010000174.1:0-38389 GCA_050258415.1 Acidobacteriota bacterium
GCAGCCGCCCTTAAAAGGAGGCTGCTTTCCTTAAATAATCTTCCACCTATTACAACCGCGATAAAGACGGATATTCTTTTAACCGCAAGAACAAGTGCCACAGAGGCGCTCTTTACAGCCAGAATCTCAGTGTACCTGTAGACAATTGTAAAAAGCGCTATCAGGCAAATCCATTTCCATACAGACGCATCTATGGACCTTATTATGTGGAGCGGTTTCTTTTTTATAAAAAGCGTTATTACAAGGAAGTTAAACGCCATAAAAAGCTGCTGAAAACCCATGAAGGCCTCAGGCATGAGCTTGTAGCGCCCCAAAAGCCAGCGGTCTACAATCGAAGTCGCCGTAAAAAGTAGGAGCGCACCAAGCACATAGTGGTGCTTCTTTGACTTAATTATTGTAACAAAGGGGTCAAACAGTTTCTGTCCCGGCCTTGTTTCCAGTAGATACGTACCGATAAAAAGGAGCACAATGCCGCCTGTCTCGGAAAGCGAAAGCTCATCTTTCAGTATAAGAAAGGCAAATATAGCAACAAGCCCGGGCGTTAAGGCCAGTAGCGGAAGCGCCTTGCTGATCTCAAGGTTCTTCAGCGAAAGCATTACAAGAAAAAATGCCAGCGTACCGGGTATCGTCTTAAGAAAAAGGATCAGAAGATTCACGGGCTCAAGCGTATTATAGTTTGTAAGCGCTATAAAAGGAAGAGAAAACAGGAGGCTTACAAGTGAAACTAAAAATGAGAACTCTAGCCCTTCTATCTTAAAAAGCACCTTCTTTTGTGAAATAGCTGCCATGGCAGAAAACAGTGCCGAAATAAAAGCCAGTATAAACCAGTTCATTATATCCTAAAACTTATTTATTAATAAAATCTTACCAGTTAAAATTCAGTTTCAGGAAGAAATTTCTTCCTGGCTCAACGTTCAGAAGACCGCGGTTAGATGCCAGGTGATTCCTGTAAGCCTTGTCTGTTATGTTTTCAATCCCTGCAAAAGCCGTAAGGCTGCTCCCCATTATCTTAAAAGGAGCGGAATTCAGGTACAGGTCGAAATATGCGTAGCCTGGAGTCTTCATCTCTCCCTGTGCTGTATGATTCTGCTGAGAGAACAGGGTTGCTGACAGATCAACGTTTGCATATTCCATAACGGGCAATCTGAAACCCAGTTTCCCGTTTAAGGGAGGCATAAGTGGCAGATAAACGTCCTTTTCAACGTCTCTTCCCGAGACATAAGAGGCCAGCATGTAAATGACATAGTTATTTAACAGGTTATATTCGGCATTAACGTCAAAGCCGTAGAGCCTTGCCTTTCCGACATTTGAGCTTACAAAGGCTGCCCTTCCCTCATAAGTTGAAGGCTTGTCGACAACCATATTGCTCAGGCTGTTTAAGAACATATTGAAGTTAAGAGAAATGACTTCATTAAATATCCTCACACCGGCATCTGTACTGAACCCGTCTTCTGGCTTCAGGTTCGGGTCGCCAAGGTAGATTACACTTCCCTGATCTATATACCTGAATCTTTCTTCCAAAGAAGGAGCCCTGAAGGAGCGCGCAAAATTAAGATTAACGTTCACGCCCTGAGTAACGGAATAAAGCATATCTGCGTTTCCGCTCCATGAGTAATTATTGGCCTTAACTGCAGCCCAGGAAGAAGTTGGTGCAGGAGCGTCATTTCTCACACCGTTTACAATTGTATAGACCGGATTGCTGACGCTGTTATTTGTGATATTGATCCCATCGAATCTTCCGCCCAGAGTCACTTTCAGCCTGTCTTTAATCAGCTTAATTTCATCCTGTGCGTAGGCTCCTATGCTGCGGAAGCGTGATTCAGGAAGCGGCCTTTCACCAATAACCTGGTTTGTAGTCTTTACAACCGAATCACCCTTTGCATTAAATACTGCCACCTGCACGGCTCTTTCGCGCCTTGAGTCGAGCGCTCTTTGCCATGCGTCAATGCCAGCAATAAAGTAATTGTTTTCTCCAATTCTCCAGTCCGTCTGAAGCTGAAGACCATTGGTGTAATGCCTTGCATTCGGCGTAATTTTAAGAACGCTGGTCCTTTTGGCGGGCTGCCCGTTCTGAGCCGGGGTTTTGGTTACAGTATTTGGAATATTCTCTACATCCCTTAAGATAAACTGATAGAAATATTTTGCCGAGAGTTTAATGAAGCTATGCGAAATATTCTTCACGCTGTATTCAGCGCTCAGGAGCTTTCTTTCCTCAGTCGGATACCTGACAATTGCCGCTGATGGGAAGAGGCTTCCCCCGCCCGGTATGCCGACATTTGAGGCATAGAACTTCTGGTAACTCAATTTAAGTTCATTATCGCTAAGAGGCTTAATTCCCAGATCTGCTGAAAAGCTGTTATCCTTAAACTGACTGTTGCTTAAGGTTCCTCTTGGAGTTTTAATGTTGTCCGCATTTCTTAGTGTGCCGCTTACGTGTGCAAACCAGAATGCAGAACCCGCTTTTAACGACAGGTTTCCAAATCCGCTGTTATTAACGGAACTGTACCCGCTTCCCAGCGACCCGCCCACAGTAAAGCTGTCGCTGTACTGGCCGGTTTTTGAAATGACGTTTACAATTCCCCCAAGTGCGCCCGTGCCGTAGAGTGAGGACGCGGCGCCTTTGATAACTTCAATTCTTTCAATGTTGTTTATGTCAATTAAAGATAATCCCGCCGAGATGTCTGTGGCAGTTTCAATTCTGTTCCCGTCTACTAAAGTTACAACAGCCGAACGGCTAAGCCCCCTTATGTTTACCGTTGTACCCCAGATGCCGTCTCTTTGAAGCGCAATCCCGGGTTTATTCTTCAGCAGGTCCGACACAGAAACAGCAGACACCTTTTCAATATCACTTTCCGTCATAACTTCCAGTGGAAGAGGGACCTCCCTGATGTTCTTTTCATACCTGGTACTTGTTACAAATACGTCATTGAGCTTTACGGGTTCAAGTGTAACCTCGAGATTTTCACCATTTTTACCAGGAAGCAAAGAAAGGCTCATTGTTTTTGCGCTATAGCCGACCCTTGAGAATGTAATGGAATATTCTCCTACCGGGATATTGATAAGTGCAAAATGACCCAGGCTGTCGGTTTCTGTATTAAAATTACCTTTAGAAATGATCACTTTTACTTCAGAAACGGCCTGTCCGGAATAAAAATCCCTGACTGCCCCCTTAACTGAATAATTCTGAGTATAGGATGCTTCAGTAAAAACAAAAAAAGCAAAAAGTAGTACTAAATATTTCAATTTGTGTTCCCCAATTATTCCAAATATACCATTTATAATCAAAGGACAAGATGTTCTTTGTTGTTAATTTACGGATATAAACTTACGAAATTAATATTAAATGTGTAAAGCCGGAGAAGCTTTATACTCATCAGGTAATTATAGAGGAATTGAGAAGCTGAAATTAGGAAAAGTTTGCATGGATGGACCTTGCCCTGCCTGAGAAGGGGCATTTTTGTCAAACCGGCTGCGGTAGTATTTACCCACGGTTGAACCTATGGCATAGGACATAAACGCTGCAGCTACGGCATCGGAAAACCAGTGCATTCCGCCCCTGTTAAGTGAGGAAACGCCAAATATCATGTAAGCTGTGTAGCCATAGCCCACAATTTTAAGCCAGGTTTTATCGGGATAGAAACTCGTAAGAGCCGAAACCACAGCCATTGTTGAAGAAGTATGCCCCGATGGCCAGCCCCAGAATATTCCACCTCGCCAGAAACCAAAACGGAACTGCTTGCTTAAGGACATCATATCGCTTTCCTCCCTCCAGTTGGGATGCGGCCTTCCGGTAATCGCCTTTAGGAGCGAGTTATATACAAATGCCAGCGCGCTCGACTGCAAAACGGCAAAAGACGCCGCAACGGCCTCCTGATCGGAATTAAGCTTTCCATGCGCATAAAGCGCCCCTCCAATTGCAAAAGGGAAATACTGTGCAAAATGTATTACGGGTCTCGCTGCATTTCCATAGGCAGGATGATCGTTAAAATACTTAAAAACATAGTAGTCGCTTCCGGTTGCAACAAGCAGCGCGGTTGAGGCTATTCCTGCCAGATGAAGGTAAAGCTTATCACCCTTGAAACTGTTTACAATATTGTCCCCCAGGCCGCTGTAAATTTTTATGTCAGGCGAATTTACTGAGGACGTGGAAAGTGAAGCTGTATTATTGAAATTCAGGCGGCTTAAACTAAAAGAGTAGTCCGAATTAGTCTGATAGAGAATCCGGCTTTTCTTAAAAACCGGCGAAATGCCCCCAAAGTAAACTTCCTGCGCATTTAATAAGGATGTACCCCATATGAGGAACATTAATAATGAGAGGGTTCTATTTATAACGGTTCTTCTCATGAGGTAAATATAAGGTTTTAATAATCCTACGTCAAGAATTGAACTCCCGGTGTCCGGATTTTAGAAATTTTCAGAATTTTTGATAAATTAGGGCATTATAAACTTACTTTTAGGGCAATGACAGTTAAAAAGGCATACAACAGCTGGTCTGACACTTACGACACAGACATTAACCTCACGCGGGACCTGGATGAAGTGGCTACAAGAGAAAGCCTGAACGGGCCAAGGTATGAAAGGACGCTTGAACTCGGTTGCGGGACGGGGAAGAATACACCTTTTCTTTCCGCAATTTCAGAACAAATGTGGGCAGTGGATTTTTCTGAAGGGATGATCTCGAGGGCGAAAGAAAAATTAAAGTCAGACAATGTTACCTTTTCACTTGCTGATATAACCAGTCCCTGGCCTTTTTCAGACGGGGCGTTCGACCTTGTTGTCGCAAATCTTGTACTTGAACATATTGAAGACCTTCGTTTTATTTTTTCAGAAGCCTCAAGGACTCTTAAAAAAGGCGGAAAATTCTTTCTGTGCGAGCTTCATCCATTCAGGCAGTATCAGGGGAAAAAAGCCCGGTTTGAGCGCGGGGACAAGACAATTGAAATTAAGGCTTATATCCACGACGTTTCGGATTTCCTGACTTCTGCAAAAGACAACGGGTTAAATCTTAAGGATTTAAGGGAATGGCGGCATGAAAAAGATGAGGCCGGGATACCCAGACTCATCTCATTCATTTTTGAAAAGTGAAATTAACTTTATTCCTCCGTTACACCGGCCTCTTTCATAACAAATTCCGGCGTCACCGGTTCACCGGCAAAGAATTCTCTTCTATGCCCCTGTGTGTATGCCCAGCGGTGAAGCCAGCTGATGCCGCCGGCACCTGTAAATGTATCGGGCAATTTGTATGCGCTGTCGCTTATAGCCTCCCCGAGGGTTACGAATTTATAGCCGCGGTTTTTCAGCATTTGGGCTATTTCACCGAAGTGTTCAGAATTGATCGTATTGGCGTGAACTAAAAGCACCTGCTTGACTTCGCGCCCAAAGAGTTTCATAGACTGTTTTTCAAAATATTCAAATTTGCTTTCCATATAGGGGATATATGCCTCTGCAATTTTTTTCATCATCTCTTTGTCCCCCCTGTCCCTTGCGTTGTCGTATGCCCGGGCAAATATCCAGTCGGAGTTATCTATTGTCACAGGAGCCACCGTATAACCTCTTTCAGAAAGGAAAGTGTTAAATGAGTCTCTTTTGGCGATGCTTCTTCCTGTCTGAAGGAATGGGTGCCTGAAATATCTGAGTTTCATATTATGACTTTTGAGCACTTTACCAACAGTTGCCTCTCCCTTAATAAAGTCCTCCTCGTATTCCTGAAGAGAGATACGGTTAAGGCTCTTGTGTGAGAAAGTATGGTTTCCAAGCTCAAGCCCCTGATCGAGCCATTTATTTAAGAGCTCTGCTTTTTGTGCGTTATATGTGTTCTCATCATAAATGTGGCTTTCTATTACAAAACCCACAGCCGGTATATTATTCTTTTTAATTATTGAAATCAGGTTTTCTGTAAGCTCCGTCCAGGACTTAATGTCCTGCCTTGTAGTTACGGCCGGGAGGTCGTCGAAGGTAACCGCCACTTCTCTAGTTGTCAGTGCAGACTGGCAATTCAGGGGATTGGTATTCCAAAGAGCAAAAAAGATCATTGAACTTACTGCTAAAATAAATCTATATTTCATAAATTAATCCTTTTTTGTATCCTGTTTTTCGTATTCATCAATTTTTTCTTTAATAATTTGAGCGCTTTTCCTTAAGAGGAGTCTTTCCTCGTAGCTTAACCTTAATGGAAGAGCCCCCAAATCCCCATTGCCTCCAATCAGGTGCGGAAGCGAGAGAGCAACTTCCCTTACCCCTTCGACGTCTTCATTTATTGTTGAGACAGTCAGTATTGCGCGGTTATCCCTGTTAATTGCGTCAACTATTCTTGCAATTGCGGCGCCTATTCCGTAGTAGGTTGAGCCCTTGCCTTCGATAATCTTATAGGCCGCGTTGCGCACCCCTTCATCAATTTCGCGTCTTACCTGGTCGTTAAATTCAACTTTTCTGAACTGGATGAAGTCTGCAAGGGGAATTCCGCTGATATCGATATTAGACCATGTCAGGACCTCAGAATCCCCGTGTTCACCGATTACATAGCCGTGCACGTGCTGTGAGTCGACTCCGGCATGTATGCCTACGAGCGCCCTGAAACGTGCGGTATCCAGTGTAGTACCCGATCCTATGACGTGAGTTGGAGGAACCCCATACTTCAGGGCAATTTTTGTGCTTATATGTGTAATAATATCCACCGGGTTTGTTGCAATCAGGAAAATAGCATTCGGGGCAAATTTCACCGTATTAGGGATTATCTGGTTTAATATCGCGGCATTCCTTTCGAAAAGCGCGAGCCTGGTCTCCCCGGGCCTCTGGCTTGCACCGGCGGCAATTATAACAATTTTTGCATCCTTCAGGTCCTCATAACTCCCGGCATGTATGTCGGTTGCATGTGTAAAAGGGACTGCATGCTGTATATCTGCAGCCTCAGCAATTGCGCGTTTTTCATTAGCATCTATTAAGACAATTTCACTTGCAGCTTTTGTCATTACTATGGCATAGGCTGATGTGGAACCCACCAGTCCTGCGCCAATTATACCAACTTTCATAGTTTCCTCAGTTTTTCTAATAATATAAATATGAGAATACAAAATATTCAGAAATGATTCCATTATTTTGCAAGGAAAAATAGACAAAAGGGATTTTTTTCATCTCCGGGATAATCCGGCCGCGGAAAGAATATGTGTGAGTAAAAGCCAGGTAATGGCAAAAAAAAAGCCGGTTCAAAATAGAACCGGCTTTTTTTAGGGAAGGATTTGACCCGTTTTACTTCAGAAGCATCATTTTCTTAATGCCTGTAAAGCTTGATCCGTCAATTCCCTTTGCTTCCAGGCGGTAGATATACATTCCGCTGGGCAGGCTGGATGCATTGAAAGAAAGTGTCTTGTGACCGGCAGGCATTAAGCTGCCGCTTACAAGCGTTAAGACTTCCTCTCCTAAGACACTATAGATCTTTAGTGTCACATTGGCATTTGTCCTGAGGTCAAAGCTAATGGTTGTTGAAGGGTTGAACGGGTTCGGATAGTTCTGATTAAGAGCATATGTAGCCGGAACCTTTGATAAATTATCATCAACTCCGCTTACAGCGTCAAAATCAGCCAAATTTCTTGGGATCAGTTCGTAGCCGTCGTTCAGGTCCTTGGATGAAGTATACTGTCCAACGAGACCCGTAATACTGACAGGCCACTTGATTTCTTTTGCCCCGTCAATTTCGGTATCAAGATCGATAAAGAGTATAGTTGAATCTTTCTCGTTTCCAACTATTATGCTGGCATTTGAGCCTGCTGCCGGCCAGAGAACCTTTGAAGGATATCTGTAAATGTTTTTAACTTTTACAAGGCTTCCTTCATATTTTTCAGAATTAACATCCTTTATGGATATTTCAATTGGAGCAGGAACTCTTGCATTTGTCTTCAGTACCCTGACGCTTCCTTTTTCACCAACTTCTAAAGTAAGCGGAACGAATTCCGTAGCACCCTTGTACTGGTCGATCTTTCCTTTTACAAGTATGCTGTCGCCGATGTTAAGAGTAGAGGAAAGTTTCGTGGCTGAATACAAAAGCACACCTGCGGTTCCGTCAGTAATATAGTAGTTGTTTCCTGCGGCACTTAAGGTAAAGTCTGGTGAAACAACAATGCCTTTAACCTTAAGTGTCTGTCCCTTTCTGTCGGGGACGAAGTTGTTATCCAGGTCTTCTCTTGCCACAGCCAGAGAAAGGACCGGTATAGTTACGTCAGAAGTATTTCTTGGAATGAGAATGTAACCGTCACTGAGCGTCTGTGAATTCTGACCAACGACGCCGATTATATCCAGCGGCCATTCAGGTTCACTTGTTCCCGGCAGCTTTGTGTCGTGATCAATAAAGAGTGAGAGTGAATCTTTAGCCAGGCCGACAGTTAAAGTTGTATCGTTTGAAACCGGCCAGGAAACGCTTGAAGTCATTTTTGAGAGGCCTCTTACGACAACAAGGTTGCCTTCATAGGCTTCAGAATTAAGATCCTTTACCGTAATGACCACTGGAGATGGAACCTTAGCATTTGCTTTTAGAATAGCCATGCTCCCGGCATCACCTATAATGGTATCAGCCGGAGTAATCTCTGTCTGGCCGTTATTCTGGCTGATTACGCCTGTAACTCTCAGGCTGTCGCCAACTGTCAGTTCTTTAGTAAGCTTCTTTGTTGCAGAAAGAACGATGCCGGCAGTTTTGTCGTTTAAGAAATAAACGCTTCCGGTGTCGCTTTTTGAGAGATTATCTGTAACCACAACACCAACGATCGTTACACTCTGACCAATCTTGTCTGGTACTAAGTCACTGTTTAAGTCCTCTCTTGCCGAGGCAATTGAGATTGATGGAACAGGTGCCTCACTGCCAATTGCGAAGTCTCCTCCTCCGATTATCTTAGAAAGGATAAAGTGCTTTGATGTATCAACAGTTGAGGGCAGCTGGCTCCATGTGTCACTTGACTTCTGGTGCATTTTGAGAGCCGGTTCATAGAGGCCGTTTAATTCTGTAGTCGGATTGTAGTAGAGTTTAATATCAGCATTCCAGCCTTTTACGCCACCGAATGTTGAGACTGAATAGTTTTTGTATATTGAAGACTGGGCATTTGATTTAAGCTGAGTACCGGGGACATATGTCATGGCTACTGAATCCGGCAGTGTGCCTTTACCCTTATGCCATGTGATTTCGCCAACCATTTTGCCGTCAACGCCTGTAAATACTGTTGTCAGGCTGTCTGCAATTTTTCCTGCAGCTTGAGCTGAAGGCTTACCTGTAGGAACGTATTCATCAGCACCAATGGATACCGGACCCGTAGGAATTGTAGTGCTTCTTGCGTCCCCGTCAATGTCAGTTGACACAAGTTCGCTTGGTGCACCCTGTGCCTTGACGAGCCATGAAGAAGGATTGATGTGAAGGTCATACAAAGTATCAGATTTAACGAAGGAGGTTCTGGGATCTACCGAGAAAGAGTTTGCTTCTCTTGGAGCCAGATTTGCGATTGCCTGGTATTCGGGCATTGTTCTGTAGATTTTAGTTCCGTCAAAAACAACACCGCTACTGGCAACTGCCGTATCAGCAAAGAACAGGTTATTATCGCTGTCTAAGGTCATTCTCTGGAGAACTGCAGCGTTTTCAACCTGTAAGCAGCTTGCAGCAGTTACGCCTGTACCGTTAGCGCTTGTACCCATTGTATTTACAAACAGGTTATTTTTAAGATCCAGTGTAGCATTTGTAAAACTCTGTACGTTCAGGCATGAAGAACGGTGAGCAGCATTTGTTGCAGCTACAGCCGGAGGAACAGAATTATTTAAGAAAACAGTGTTATTATAGACACTGAAAGTTCCGTTTCCGCCACCATTTGTAATTGCAATTCCTCTTACCGGAGTAAGAGTGCTGGAAGACTTTGGATCTCTTATGTCATAGATCATATTATTAAAGATCTTCACGTTTACATTAGCACCGGCGCTGATGTTTGTAAAAATTGCGTCGGCGCGTCCTGTCTGAGGAGAGTTATTGAAGATATCGTGAATTTTGTTCCCGGAGATCTGGATATCTGTACCATCCTTTATCGCAGGGACACAAATACCGACAGTTGATCCGGTTGTTAATGCAGCATTGCTGCTATAGATGGAACTCAGTTCGTTATCGCGGATTACTATTTTCCCGCTGCTGAGATTGTTTGTATTTCCCGGAGGATTAAACCAGATTCCGTAAACCTGGTTTGTGGTCTGAATTCCCACATTAATATTCTGGAGATTATTCTTTTCGATAAGAAGGTTCGACTGATTGTCAATTTCCATCACACGTACGTCATTACTTGAGCCTGATGCAATGGTAGTGTTACCGATTGTACATCCAGTGATAACATTTCCACGGTCTGGATTTGCAGTGCTGATACCGAAAGACTTCCAGGCAGCACGCCAGAATCCCTTAATGTTGCAGTTTTCTATTTTGTTATAGCTGGTTGTCATGCTGGTATCAGTTTCATTTGTACTTGCCGTCCACGCCGTATAGAAGCGGATACCTATTGCTCCCTGATGAGAAGCACCGGTAGTACATTTCATATCAATATTAAGGTCCTTAAAATGATTAAACCTTCCACCCTGAATCATTTTGTTATTTAACTGAGAGTTACCCAGGCAAACACCAAGTTCAAACTTCAGCAGGGCACTTGCCTGGCCGTTGTCATTTAAGGTCAGGCCCTGGATTGTCGTGTACTGTGTTCCATCCAAGCGGATGATTGCATCGGCTGTTGATGAACCGCCAGTATTTCCGCTGTTGCCATTCGTAGGTGAAAGGACAACAGTGCCGCTTTCATTCATCAGTGTTATGGTATTCGTTTCCGATGTTCCTTTTACGTCTATAAGATGGAAAACGTCATCATAGGAACCTTCACGGACTTTCAGGACAACCGGTCCTGCAATTCCATTTATGTTCAGTGCCGTTGCTGCATCACTTAAAGTCTTGTAGTCCGGACTTGTTCCACCTATGGTGTACGTTCCAGCAGGAATTGGAGTCGGTGTTACAGGCTCAAAAGTGAATATTGTGTTCGGATCAGGTGAGTTTGATATAGAGCTGAAAGCATTTGTCATTGTCTGGTGGTATACCCTTGGACTTGCTGAGCCACCGACGTTGATACTAAGGAATTTCCCTGTTGCCGAACCTGCCGCTGTAATCGCTGTATTGTCAACCAATCCTATTGAGGCTGAGGTACTTACAGAGTTAGCCTTTGTCATGGCACCATAAACAAATTCAATTTTATTGCTGGTTTCGTAAAGTTTTACCTGGAATTGTGAATTTGCTGAAGTGGCAGATTTATTCCACTTTACGTTTTTCCATTCGACCGTAAGTATACGGCTTCCTGCAGCGCCTTCAAGCAGATAAGTAATGTCTGTAGCCTGTGCAGTAACTGCCAGATTGTCCCATAAAGGGGCAACAATCTGCCTTAATGTTCCGTCCAGAGCATCAGAAGAAGTAGAGGAAGTAAGGCCCGTTCCGAATCTTAAGAAACCGTTTGTTGAAACCTGGAACTGCGTATAATCCTTTCCAGCATAGTTAAATGTAAAACCGATATCCGTTGCGACGGTAAATGCGTCATCATTTGCAGTTGCCGAGGTCCAGGAAGCAAAAGTTGACGCACCCGTCAGAGGCGTAAACGTTCCCGGAGCCGCGGAGAACTTGTAATTCAACTGTCCGAAGGTGCTAATGGAAAACAGCACCACCAGTAACCCCACAATTGAAAAAGTTTTCTTCATTTGGAATCCCCGAAGTAATTAATAAATAAGATGAATTAAAGAAAAAGACAAAAATGAAAAGCGAACAATGAAAAGCGAACATTTAAGCGAACAAAATAAAAGGACCTATTCCAGGATGTCTTATCCCCAGACGGGGCACAAGTCCCAGGAAGTGAAAAGCAATGACAAAGCTAAGACATTAAATGTTTTCTAGCAAGGAATACTTTTTAAATAATTTTCCCCTGACTAAAGGCTAAATCAGATAATGGGACTACGTATCGCATAAGAAAATGATTGCACTTGAAATAAAGAGACTAGCTTTGTAAATAAAATGAATAACTAATGTGAGAGGAATATGGGAAAGAAAATTATTATTACAGGAGCAACAGGCCTGATCGGAAAATATATTACACAGGCCTTAAACGCACGGGGCGACGAGGTGACTGTTTTTACACGCAATCCTAATTCTGCAAAAAACGAACTCCCCGGGGCAAAGGAATTTGTCAAATGGGACTCATATGAAAAGACAGGTAAATGGCAGAGACACATCGAGGGGAAAGATGCAATTCTGCACCTGGCCGGGGAACCGCTCCTGGGCGCCCTCTGGAGCAATGACTATAAGGAAAAAATTCTTAAAAGCAGACAGCTTGGTACCCGCACTCTTGTCCATGCCATAAGCCGTGCAGAAGATAAACCCAAGGCTTTTATTTCTGCCTCGGCAATCGGCTATTACGGTTCTTCTGAAAACAACGTCACCTATACTGAGGAGAGCCTTCCCGGAGATGGCTTTCTTGCCGACGTCTGCAAGCGCTGGGAGGCTGAAGCCCGCGAGGCTGAAAGCTTTGGAATAAGACGTGCAAGCGTCAGGGTTGGAATCGTGCTTGATAAAAGAGAAGGTGCTCTTGAAAAACTCCTTACCCCGTTTAAGTACTTCATGGGGGGAACTGTAGGCGAAGGAAACCAGTGGATCTCATGGATACACCTGATTGATGTATCGAACATTTTTATATTTGCCTTAGACAACGATTTTGTGAACGGAGCACTTAATGCTGTTGCACCAAATCCCGTCAGAATGAAAGAATTTATGGATACCTTAGGCGGCGTAATGAACAGACCCTCATGGCTCAAAATACCTGAATTCCCGATTAAGGCCGCAATTGGCGAGGCTTCGGTTCCTGTAACAGAAGGAATAAAAGTTTTACCTGAAAGGACCCAGAAGCTGGGCTATCAGTTCCAGTTTTCAAGATTTGAAGATGCATTAAATGACCTTCTTAAAAGCAGCTAGTTGCAAAAGGAAAGAACTTCAAATTGAGGTTCTTTCCCATTTACCTTGACATTTCACCTCTTTCCGTCTTAATCTATTAATTAGAGCCACTTCGATTATAATATTTTATCCAATTCCCTAAATGCCGGAAGCTCTGACAGGAGCATCCATATTTTATGATGTACGTTGCGCTTAGACTCCGGCCAGACCGGGAATAACTTAACTTTAGTTAATAGCAAAAAGGGAACCATATCAAGCCATTATTCATGCTGAATGAATAATAGAAAGGTCAGGATAGTGTATGAAACGTTTTTCCATTTTCTTTTTTTTAGCACTAACTTTATCCATCAGCGCACACGATTGGAAGGAGCAGACCTCAGGAACAAAAAGGGATCTTCTTTCAATTTCCGCAGTCACAAACAAAATTGCCTGGATAAGCGGCCGCCATAGCACAGTTCTCCTTACTTCAAATGAAGGTACTACATGGCGGAGTGTGGGAGGCGGAATGGTGCTCGATACGTTGGATATTATGAACATTTTCGCGCTCGATTCCTTAACGGCCTTCTGCAGCGCATCCCCTGTAACAGACACAATGAATAAAAAGACAACATCCCATATCTTCAAAACAAATGACGGAGGAGTAACCTGGAATAAAGTGTTTACTCAGGCAGGCGGCCTGATAAACGGGATCTTTATGTTCGACTCCAGCCATGGGGTTGCCTGCGGGAACCCGGTTAACGGCAGATGGTCCATCTGGATTACCACCAACGGCGGATCAACCTGGGATTCAACTAAAATCAAAATCCCCAATGCCACGGCATCCGACTCAGGCTGGAATAACTCCCTCTGGGGAGATCCCACCTCACACATGCTGGCTTTCGGGACAAGCGATTCCACGCTCTATGTTTCAAGTGATTCCGGGAAGACATGGACCGCAAAAGCCACAAAAGGGCTGAAGGATATAAGCGCTATTTACTTCTCCAATAGTAACGGTTTTGCTGCAGGTGAAAGCTTGCTTAGAACGGAAGACCTGGGGAAAACATGGAGAACTGTAAAGACTACCGGAACCGGAATGATTACCGGAATAATTGTACACGAGAACTGGGACGCCTTTATGACAAGAATGGGTACAAAATCAGCTCCTGATAATCACATCTACAGTGCCCAGAATTTCGGCGACAGCACCTGGAACATCGCCTTTACAGCACCTGATACATCTGCCTACTTGTATCTGACTCAGGCTAGAAACGGCGAGGGTAATGCATGGGCTGTAAGACAGCACGGCGGAATTACTATAGGTCTCCACTCCTCATCCGAAAGCCATACATCTGCAGTTAACGAGGGCAATACCTCTCCATTTGTTTATAGCTTAAGTCAGAATTACCCGAACCCCTTTAACCCAAATACAACAATTAAATATTCTGTTCCTGAAAGAAAGCTTGTAAATATTAAAGTATTTGATATCCTTGGGAAAGAAGTTGCCGTACTTGCAAATGACCTTAAAGATGCAGGCATATACACTGTTCAGTTTGACGGAAGCAGCCTGCCCAGCGGAATGTATATCTACAGAATTCAGGCCGGGACATATACCGAGAGCCGGAAACTGATACTGCTTAAGTAACACATTAAGGTTGCCACGAATCCCGGGGGTTCGTGGCAACTCAGCCTGAGAAAGCCGCACAAAACCAGCGTCACTCATTTGAAATATGAAGTTTATCTTTTTTATTTTATATTCCCTCCTGAATTTTATCTGTAATAATCCCCTGTAACTTTTGAATTTATAAATTATTGTAATTCATTAATGGGAGCTCATTATGTTTTCAAAGAAAACTGCAGATTACTTATTCTTGTGGCAGAAGCTTTATATTTCACTACTATCAAAGTACACTATTCTGTTTTTCATCCTCCTTTTCAGCACCGCCTCTGCTGAAGATTATTCCATTAAATCCCCAAATGGCAGATTGACAGTTAATGTTTCCACTGCGGACAGCATAATGTTTTCCGTTTTGCTGGATGGGAAAAGCCTGATTAACCCGAGCCCTGTATCAATGAGGCTGAAAGGCGGCATCCAGTTAGGAAGGAATACTTCTGTTAAAGGGACAAAAAAGAATACAATAGATGATACGATTGAAGCCGGCGTGCCGCTAAAAAATAAGCTGATTAAAAATAACTGCAATGAGCTCGTAATAAGTTTTAAGGGGAATTACAGCCTGGCTTTCAGGGCTTATGACGACGGAGTGGCCTACAGGTTTATTACCGATTTTCCCGATAAGGAGATAACTGTTGAGTGGGAAAATGCCCATTTTAATTTTGCCGGCGACTACAGGGTCTTCTTTCCCGAAGAAGAGCTCTGGGACTTTGTATCACATTATGAACGCTCATATAAAGACACTCACCTTTTGGCAATAAGGGATACACAGTTCTGCTCACTTCCTGTTCTTCTTTCTAAGGAAAATGAGGCTAAGATTCTTATAACTGAAGCTGACCTTTATGATTATCCGAATATGTTCCTCTATGGAACAGGAACTACGGCCTTCAGACCCGCCTTCCCGAAAGTTACACTTGCATTTAACCACGTCAACGACAGGGATGACGACATAACAAAACTTGCTGACTATATCGCTGTTGTAAAAGGTAAAAGAACCTTTCCATGGCGCGTTATTGCGGTTGCTAAAAACGACAAGGACCTTCTTGAAAGTGACCTCGTTTATAAACTCTCCACCCCCAATGCTCTTGAAAATACAGGCTGGATAAAGCCGGGCAGGGTTGCCTGGGACTGGTGGAATGACCGCAACATTTACAATGTCAATTTCCCCTCCGGAATAAATACCAATACATATAAATATTATATAGACTTCGCATCCAGATTCGGGCTGGAATATGTTATTCTGGATGAGGGGTGGTCACGTGCAAGCCACGACCTTCTGCATACGGTGCCGGAACTTGACCTCCCGGAGCTTGTACAGTATGCACAAAAGAAGAATGTGGGACTCATACTCTGGGTGCTCTGGAATGCGCTCGACGAGAATATGACACAGGTCCTGGACCAGTTCAAATCCTGGGGCATAAAAGGAATTAAAGTGGATTTTATGCAAAGGGGCGATCAGTATATGGTAAACTTTTATGAACGCACAGCCCTGGAGGCCGCAAAAAGGAACCTTACTGTTGATTTTCACGGGGCTTATAAGCCTTCTGGACTTAACCGCAAATATCCTAACGTTCTTTCCCAGGAGGGAGTAAAAGGTTTGGAGCACGATAAGTGGAGCACAGATGTCACTCCAACGCATGACCTCACTCTACCCTTTACAAGAATGGCCGCAGGCCCGATGGATTTTACGCCCGGGGCAATGATAAACGCTAACAAGGACGACTTCCGCGCAATATTCTCTGAACCTATGAGCCAGGGTACAAGATGCCATCAGGCGGCAATGTATGTTGTATTTACAAGCCCTTTGCAGATGTACTCCGATAGTCCTTCAAATTATTTGAAAGATTCAGCCTATACACGTTTCATTACCCGCATGCCCTCAGTGTGGGATAAAACCGTGGGGCTCCAATCCAGCGTAGGAGAATATGTTGCCGTTGCCCGCAGGAATGGTAACACCTGGTACATTGGGGCAATGACAAACTGGACGGACCGTGAGCTTGAAATACCGCTTTCATTTCTTGACGGGGGGAGCTACAGACTTGAATACGTCGAAGACGGAGTTAACGCAAACCGCCATGCCTCCGACTATAAATTTGGCCAAAGAGAGGTCAAATCTTCTGAAACATTAAAAATAAAGCTCGCTCCCGGAGGTGGCTGGGCAGGAATTTTATCTCCCGCTAGATAACACTTTATAATTTCTTAAAAGCCCCTGAAAAACTCTTCTTCAGGGGCTTTTTTATTCTCCCGGCTCCCGCAGAAAACTTTCACTATTGAAACAAAAACAAATTTAATTATATTTCACAGGAGTAATTATTGAATTCTAACAGGGGGATATTCATGGAAGCAATCACCTATTCTCTTAAGTGCGGGGATAAAAATTCACAGGACTACTATAAGACTGTAAGCAGGTTTGCTGACGAGGTTATATTAAAGTCTAAGGATTCCCTTCTGCCGCTTATAGAAGACTTTAAAGGATATCTGGACAAATATAAATTGGAAGAAATCCGTGAGGATGAAGAATATATTCTTGAACTGATCAGTTTTGGCGTATTGTGGCAAAGCTATGCCCACACAGCCCTCAAAGTCCACGTTGCACCTTTTGTAACACTCTCCCATATGTCGGAGTGGCGCAAAAAGCATCAGAAAGTAAAACCTTATATCGATATAGCCCGGGGGCTTCTTACCACTCTTTTTCTCCTGCCGCCGAAGTCAGGGTCAAAAGAACTTTCGCTTCCAACCTTAAACCAAATAGATCACGTCTGCAAATGGTTTGAAGCAACGGGGGAATTTCGCGAGCAGGCACTTCGATTTATTCTCTGGAGGGCTTTCTGGCAGACGAAGAACAAAGAGGAGCTTCAGGTTATTTTTCAAACCATACATAATTTCACTCTTTGGTTTAAGGACAGCTCCCTTGTGGCCCTTGGAAAATACACGGAAAATGTGGATGGTTTCCTTCGTAATTCATTTAATCATTACATGTGGCGTGAGGACCGGATCTCCTGCACCCGCTCGCGCGAGGAGTATCACCTGAATATGGCCGGAGCAGAACTGATGAACAGGGCATTCAGAAAGGAATTTGAGAAGACAGAAACAAAAGCCGTTCTCCTTCCAGGATGCATGAGAGGCCGCACGGCTGAAGAATGTGAAGCTACAAAGGTTCCGGGAGGCCTGCGCTGTGAAGGCTGCTTTCAAAGCTGCCACGTTAATCAGCTCCGGGAGATGGGAAAGAAGTACAATTTTGAGGTTTATGTAATTCCCCATGCATCCGACCTATCGCTCTGGGGGCCTCGTAAAGGTGCCCCAAGCCGCGGGGTTATTGCATCGGCATGCATTACAACTCTTGTTGAAGGGGGCTGGGAATTAAAACGTTACGATGTACCCGCGCAGTGCGTTATTCTGGACTTCTGCGGCTGCAAGAAACACTGGCATAAAGAGGGTCTTGAAACAGAGCTGAACATCCAGGAGCTAAAGAGAATTCTGAAAAATCCTGAACCTTCAGCATCTGTTTCATAAATCCATAATTATTTCGCCTGGCCTGAAAGTGTCTGCAGCGTCTGCTGCAGCCTTTCAAGCTCTTTTGCTGCCTCAGGAAATTTCTTCTCTCCCTGAAGCCTCAGGTAATTATTAAAGGCATCGTTGGCAGCTTTTATCTGCGCCTGCACGGTATTAGCAGGTGCCTGCTGCTGAACCTGAGGTTTGGCCCCCGCAGAAGCAGTCTCTACCGGAGGAGGCTGTGGCGCACGGCTGAAAAGTCCGCTTAAAGCTTCCTCAAAGGTTTTTGCATAACTCATATTTTCCTGATGCATTACTACTACAAGCCTCAGCTCGGGATAAGCTGCAGTTTCAGCCTGCAGGTAAATCGGCTCAACATAAAAAAGCGTGTTGTTTACGGGAATTGCCAGAACGTTTCCGCGGATTACCTTAGAACCGTGCTGATCCCAAAGAGTTAGCTGCCCTGAAAGGTAGCTGTCCTGGTCAATTTTCGTCTCCACCTGTTGCGGGCCAAGAACAGTCTGGTCCTTCGGGAACTGGTATGAAATAAAATGCCCGTAGTTTTCAGGATCGCACATTCCCGCAATCCAGCCTATAAGCACCTGACGGTTCTTTGGAGTAAAAGGAAGCATTAAGACGAACTGCTGCTTGTCTGTTTCCGGCAGCTGCCACATAATATAATATGGATCAACCGGCTGCACCTCGTTATAATATTTTGCCGTTGCCCTGACCCAGAGATCCTCCTGATTATAGAAAACCGTTGGATCTGTCATATGATACTTTGCGTAAACAATCCCCTGTGTCAGAAGCATTTCCATGGGATACCTTAAATGGTTCAGTATCTCCTTTGGCATCTCTTCACGAGTCTTAAAAAGATGTGGGAATATTTTGCTCCAGACCTTGATCACAGGGTCTTTCTTATCCATGATATAGAAACTTACCGTTCCGTCATATGCATCTACCAGAGCTTTAACGGAATTGCGGATATAGTTTACTCCTTCCAGATAAGAGCTGAAATCGGTAGACAGGTTTCTTGTCTCGTTGCCTTCCTTATAGGGAATATTTTCCTGTGCTGAAAAAGGCTGGCTGTAAGGGTAATAGTTGGATGTAGTATATGCATCCAGCATCCAGTAGAGTTTCCCGTTAGCAAGAACTATATAGGCATCCTTGTCGAAATTAAGGAATGGCGCAAGGAGCTTTACCCTTTCCTGCACATTGCGGTGAAACATGATCCGGCTTTGTGTAGTGGGGTAGTCAGAGAAAAGGAAATTAGTCCCGTCGAATTTCCACCCGTAAAGGAATTTCCTGAAGAAGCTTGAGAGCTCAACTCCTCCTTTTCCGGCATATTTTGTATAAACATTATCCTCCCCGCTGGGGTAGTCAAATTCCTTTGCCTTTGTGTTTACTACAACAGGAGAGTTTGTCTCCTCCCCAAAATAGATCTGCGGCTGCGTGACCTTAAGGGATGGCGATTCACTGACTGGCGGAATATCCTTTATTAAAAGATGCGGCAACCCCTGCTCGGTAAATTCATTCACCGCAGCCATCGTAATTCCATAGCCGTGGGTGTACTGGAATCTTTTATTAACAAAGGTCTGGCTCTGTGGCGGCAGGTTGTCTAAGTTTATCTCGCGGCCCGAGACCATAACCTGCCTCATTTTGCCGTCTATATTATATCGGTCCACGTCAACGTCAGAAAACTCATAATAGAGGCGGATCGACTGAAACTGCCTGTAGACCGCGTCCAAAGCCTTCCAGTCCCAGAGCCGCACATTGTTAAAGATATTTGGGTTACTCTGTACGGTCTGCTGTGTGAAGGAGCCTGTAAGGGGGTATTCCTTTTCTTCTATATTATCCAGCCCGAAAGCCATGCGCGTAAACTTAATGTTATTCTGAATATAGGGGCGCTCAAATGTTATTTCGTTAGGCTCAACCACCAGGCGCTGGAAAATTTCAGGAAGCGCTCCAAAGGCAATAATCCAGATTACCACAATAAGAACTGCAGGCATTATAAGGACACCGATATATGGGCGGTCGGAAAACTTGCGGAACTTCCTCGAATAGAACTCTCCTGCCTTGCGCCTTGTAAAGGGGACTAATAACAATAAAGCGATAATGATAAGCAAAACAATTACAACTGCATAAGCAGGAAGTAAAATATTTACGTCCGTCCAGCCCGGACCCGCAACAACTCCTGTTGAAGAAAACATAAGGTGATAGCGCTCCAGGTATCTTCCAAGGGCAAGACAAAGCACAAACGTGGAAGAAGTAAGGAATAGAGGGCTCGACCATCCGGCGCTGTTTATTTCAATTTCATACGGGAAATAAAGAAAAATATTATTCTCCCTGAAACGCGTAAATGAAACAACCAGTGCTGCAATTAGCGCAACTGCCGAAGATAGCATTAAGAGCCAGTAAATGGAATCATAAAAAGGAAGAGAGAAAAGATAGAAACTCACGTCATATCCAAGTACAGGCTCCCGGATTCCGGTATCCACGCGGTTAAAGAATTGAAGGATCACTTCCCAGTTGGAATATCCCCAGAGCCCGCCAATAATAAGCCCAAGCACCCGGGCAGTCAGGTGAACGGCTTTATTTCTTCGTGGAATTGAAAGCATCAGAAGGTAAATGAGGATAAAGCCCAGGATTGCCCCGGCAATGCCAAAGCCTATATTTGAGGAGTTAATAATCCAGAACCTGTCGCCGTAGCCCAGGCTTTCGTACCAGAGTGCCTCTCCCCAGAAATCCATGAACCAGAAAAAGAAGATCGTAAGAGCCGCAATTAAGGCCCCAAAGAGCATCCTTCCCTTTTTCTGTCTTTTTGCTCCTGTAACAAAAAGAAAAGCGGCAACTAAAAGCAGAGCAACAAATAAGGCGTTATACATTTATCTTTCCTCCCCGGGACAATATAGATTCAAATTTGTTTCTACTAATATAAAATTCCTTGAGATATAAACCCCACGGATTCTGAAAAAATGTTTTCCGGGACTATTTTTGTTTTTCAAGTATTTCAGCTATTACTAAAGCCTGGTTGTGCTCCTTGTCTTTTGCGCCGTAGAGCAGAGTTACCACTTTATGCTCTTTTTCAGCCTCACGGACAACACTCAGAAGATCTTTTTTATGGGAAAGCTCTGCCAGGTACTTTTTCTTAAAATCGTCCCAATTTGCGGCTTCGTGATGGAACCACTTTCTCAGTTCATTGCTGGGTGCAATTTCCTTTAGCCAAAGATCAATATTGGCCTCTTCTTTTTTGATCCCCCTTGGCCACAGGCGGTCTATTAGGATCCTGAAGCCGTCATTTTTGTCATTTTTCTCATAAATGCGTTTAAGTTGTATCATATAAATACCCGGATTGTTATGAATGAAGATAAAAAGAAAGGCGGAGAAAAGAAATGGATGTACTTTAGAATAAAGCCGCCAGTCACAAGGGAGGCGGCTTCATAAAAGGTGCAGCTAAGAACCCTTTATTTTGCTGGTTCCCAGTAGCAGTTCTTCGGGGAAGATATTTTCCCTTCTGTCTTAAGCTTTTTCATGGCCTTGTCAACCTCTTTTCTCTCGATGCCTGAGATTTCGGCTATCTGGCCTGCTGATAAAGGCTTCTGTGCCTTTTTCATTGTTTCCAATACCTGATTTGCTGTTTCCATATATGTACTCCCATAAATAAGGTGAATAATTCTTTTTTCATTTCCCGGCCGCACGGCAGCCGGGCTTCTAAATTAGCTTATTTTATTTTCTGAAGAAAGAAAAATTTTGCAAGTTATATTTTATTTTTGGACTCAATCCCCCGATCAGTTTTAAATATATATTTGCCAATTATTTCTGCAAATACTATGTTATTTTATGAATTTTATGACGCATATGAGCACGAGACACATAGCACTTATCATTAACAGGATACTGGCCATTTCAAAAAAGGAATTCAGGCAGTTCTTCCGCGATAAACTGATTCTGTTTGCGTTTTTGTTCCTTCCGGTTTCCTTAACCATTATTCTGGGTTATGCCCTTAACTTCGACCTTTATGGAATAAAAGTGGGCATCCTCGATAAGGACAAAAGTCCTGAAAGCCGGCGCCTTGTAGACATCTTCAGCCACTCGGACTACTTCAGCTTTCAGGCAAGTCTTAATAATGAGGCCCAGGCCGATAAAGACTTAAATGAAAACCGGGTACGCTGCGTTGTCATGATACCGAAAGATTTCTCAAAGAAAGTTAATTCAGGCGAAGACGTATCCATTCAACTTTTAATTGACGGCTCTGAAGGCAGCATAGCTACAGCAGTAACAAATTACATGAGGAGCGCTGTTCTGACTTTCGCAAGAGACATTGCCATAGAAAAATCCTGGAAATATGGGATTAAAAGCTTCCCCGGAATCGGTCTAAGCACACTTTTCCTTTATAACTCACAACTTAAATCCTCAAGATTTTTCGTCCCCGGACTGATTGCAATAATTCTGACAATTGTTTCGGTTGTCTCCATTGCAATGTCTGTAGCCAACGAGAAAGAAACCGGTACGATAAGTCTTCTCAGGATATCGCAAACATCCTTCGTTGAAATTGTAACCGGGAAAATTCTAACCTATGCGGCAGTTATATTATTTGTGTTTATTGTTATTCTCACGGCCTCATACATTTTCTTCGGGATTTATGTAAAAGGGAGTTATTTTCTTCTGGCCCTGTCTACGGCATTATTCTTATTTGCCGGCTTAAACCTTGGGCTTTTTGTCTCGGCAATAACAAACACAAGGCAGCTGGCATTTCAGATTGCAACGTTTCTTTCTTTGACACCCTCGATAATCCTCTCGGGCTTTATTTTCCCGATAGAAAACATGCCGCAGGCGATACAGATTCTTTCAAACATAACTCCCTCAAAATTTTTTATTGTTATTCTTCGCAGCATAATAATTAAGGGAGCGGGCCTTAGTGCCATATGGCCCGAGATGCTGAGCCTTTTTGCCTTCGGATTGGTATTCTTCTTCCTGTCAATTATTCTGAACGTAAAAGGTGAAGCATAATGAAAAGTGTAATAAGCTTTATAAAAAAGGAATTCCAGCAGCTTATGCGCGACAAAAGAATGCTGATGGTAATTTTCACCTCCCCACTGCTTCAGCTCCTGCTTTTAGGTTATGCCGCTTCATTCGACCTTGACGTGATCCATACGGCCATTTATGACATGGACCATTCCCAAACAAGCAGAGACGTTATAGACCAGTTCTCAAAATCCGGATATTTCGTTGTGGATAAAAACGTAAATAGCTACAAGGAATTAAATCAGCTTTTTGACGACGGGAAAATTTTGGCGGCTATTTTAATCCCTGAGGATTTCGAAAGAAATTTGTTTTCCTTAAGGCAGGCTCCCCTTCAGGCAATACTCGACGGGTCAGACAGCAGGAACGCAATTGTTGTTAACGGATACATACAGAACATCATCTCAGGCTATTCACACAATATAACGCACGAACTCCTGGACAGAAGGGGCTACAGACTGCCAGCAGCCGGAAATGTCACCTCCGAGGAAAGAATTCTGTTTAATCCCGGCCTTAAGCCAAAGAACTTCATGGTCCCGAATATAATGGGACTCGTTCTTATGACCGTCGCAATAGGACTCATGTCGGTCGCCATAGTCAAGGAAAGAGAAAACGGCACCCTGGAGCAGCTTATAGTTACACCGATAAAACCGTGGCAGATGATTTTAGGAAAGCTGGTTCCTTATGCCATTCTAAGCTTTATTGCAATGCTTGGAGTATTGCTTGCCACAATTTTCTGGTTCGGCATACATATTAAAGGAAGCCTCATTCTGCTGATTATGGCAACGTTGCTTTTTCTTATTTCAAACCTTGGCTTTGGGGTTCTGGTTTCCACCATCTGCAAAACGCAGCAGCAAGCATTGATGATTTCAATATTTATGGTTCAGCTTCCGATGATTTATTTCTCAGGGTTTGCTTTCCCAATTGATAACATGCCTTTAATAATCCAATACTTTTCAAACATAATACCTCTTAAGTACTACATCATTATATTGCGCGGAATTGTTCTCAAAGGAACAGGCTTTTCTTCCCTGTGGCAGGAGATTCTGATTATTCTTTTAATCGGAAGCGTTGTCATTACAGCCAGCGTCTTAAGATTCAAGAAGAGGATCGAATAATTTCCAAAACTCCGAATAGAGGTGGGGGGCATGAAAGAAACTTGCTATTTAGTGGGAATTATTTTAAATATTTACAAGCAACTTTTGATTAAAATTTATTCTCATACATTATATTCGCTTCTCTAATTCTTCATAAGTGACTATTCCCTGTCTGCAGTTAATCATAAATATTTGTTCAGGCTAAATTTATGCATGCACCGGGAAAAAACATAACAGGAGCACCTCACCTTGCATCAAAGATTTCCGTATCAGGAGGAGTGGCAATTGTAAGCGGAATGGTAATTGGCCCCGGAATTTTCAAGACCCCTTCCATTGTTGCCGCAAATTCAGGCAGTGAAATTATTGCTCTTGGCCTCTGGCTTTTAGGGGGAATGGTATCACTGCTCGGGGCCCTCTGTTATGCAGAACTTACAAGCACTTACCCCAGTGCCGGAGGAGAATATTATTTCCTTACAAAGTCTTTCGGCAAACGCATAGCATTCCTCTTCGCATGGGCCCGGATGACGGTCATTCAAACCGGATCCATTGTAATGCTCTCGTTTATAATAGGCGACTACGCCTCTGAAGCATTCCGCTTAGGAGACTACTCCTCTTCAATCTACGCCGCGTTAACAGTCTTGATTTTAACAGGAATTAATCTCCGGGGCCTCCTTTCCAGCAGCAGGCTTCAGATGGCGCTTATTCTGGGAATGCTCGCCGGAATTATGGTTATTGTATACACGGGTCTTATTTCACCTTCTCTTCAGGGATTAAACACAATTCCCGCCTCAGAAGGTGAAGCTGCCCCCGAAGCTGTTACGGCTTTTGGAAGGGCAATGATATTTGTTCTTCTGACCTATGGAGGCTGGAACGAGGCAGCGTACATATCTTCCGAAGTGAAAAGAAAAAGAGGAATAGTTAAAGTCCTCTTCTACAGTATTGGACTGATTACTTTCATCTATCTCATTATAAATTATTCCCTTCTAAAAGGCTTCGGCTTCAGGAACGTTTCCACATCTGAAACCGTGGCTGCAGACTTTATTCTAAGGGCGCTTGGACAAGACTGGGTGAAACTGATCAGCCTTTTAATTGCGGCCTCAGCCCTTAGCACCGTAAACGCAGTAATGATCACGGGAGCCAGAACGAACTATGCCCTCGGGCGGGATTTCAGTGCATTCCGCTTTCTTTCCAAATGGAACAGTGATCAAAATGCGCCACGAAACGCGTACCTCTTCCAGAGCGGAATCGCCTTTCTGTTAATCATCCTGGGAAGCCTCACAAGAAGCGGTTTTGTTACAATGGTCGAATATACGGCACCCGTCTTCTGGTTTTTCTTTCTCCTCGTTGGAGTAACTCTCTTTATTCTGCGCTATAAAAATCCAAATACGTTCCGCCCCTTTAGTGTTCCAGTATACCCTGTTGTGCCTGTCATGTTCTGCTTAAGCGCAGCCTACATGCTTTACTCCAGCTTAAGCTATACAGGCCTTGGGGCCCTTATAGGAATATGTGTTTTATTTGCAGGAATACCATTTTTATTCATAAATAATTCCCGGAAAAAGGAGGAGCAACTATGAAACACGTTAAGAAATATTACCTTTTTATTCTGAGCCTGTTTTTTATTCAGAACGTTAACTTCCCGCAGGTACCCTACGTCCCTACTCCTTACGAAGTTGTTGAAGGGATGCTTAAGCTGGCAAATGTCGGTGAAAACGACCTGGTCTATGACCTGGGCTGCGGGGACGGAAGAATTGTCGTTACCGCGGCAGCTAAGTACGGTGCCCATGGCCTGGGCGTTGATAACAATCCGCAGCGCGTAAAGGAAAGTATGGAAAACGTGGAGTCAAATGGAGTTAAGGATAAGGTGGAAATCCGTGAACAGAACTTTTTTAAGACCGACTTAAGCAAAGCTACAGTCGTAACACTGTATCTTTTAAGTGATATAAATGTAAAACTCCGCCCCAAGCTCTTCGATGAACTAAGGCCGGGCACGAGAGTAGTATCCAACAGTTTTGACATGGACGAGTGGGAGCCTGATCAGGTTAACATGGTCAACGGGCGCACACTCTATTTTTGGAAGATTCCCGCGAACACCTCCGGCAGATGGGAATGGATAATTCCTAACGGCAAGTCTAATGAAAACTACGTCCTTACGCTCAACCAGAAATTCCAGAAGGTTTCAGGGACTCTTGCCATAGGAAAAGAGACCTATCAGATTATGAATACAAAGCTTGTCGGGGACTCTCTTGAATTCAGCATCCTCAGGAATATAGGGGATAAGCAGGAAATGCACACATTCAAAGGCAAGGCTATGGAGAATATGTTCCAGGGAACACTTCAAAGACAGGACGAAAACCAGCTGGCGTTTTCGGCTAAACGCAAAATAGGTACCATGAAACCAATTGATCCCCTTCTGATAAAAAGGGCAGGACTTTAGAGCTTATAATTTATTCCGGTTTATAATTAATTCCGGTAATGGGCGGACTTCCCCCTCCGCCCCTGCATCTGTCAACAACTATTACCCCACGTGATCCAGCAATAGAAACGTACCCCCTTTATATTCATTCACCTCTGCCATATTCTTATTATCATACTCGCATAATTCAAACAATGGGCAGATTGAGCAGTTTGGAAGCGTCTGACGGCATATTTCCCTCCCGAAACGGATAAGATTTGCGTGCAGGGAGTGTGCCGCTCCCTCAGGAAGCATTTTATTTAGCTCCATGGAGGTCTTCTCTGGCGTTGTAGCCTTGACAACCCCTATTCTGTTTAATATACGGAAGATGTGCCTGTCTACAGGGCATACATTCCTGTGAAAGGCAAACATCATAACGCACTGTGCTGTCTTAATGCCGATCCCTTTGTGACTGGTCAGGCTATCAATTGCCGCCTCAGTATCCATATCCTTGAGATAATCCAGTGACACCCTTCCGTAAGTTTCCAGTAAATAATTAAGTACATTTTTAATTGTTACGGCTTTTGGGTGGCTGAAACCCGCAGATTTTATCGGCTCTTCCAGAGAATCGATGTCTGCACGGGCGGCGTCCTGCCACTCCGGGTACTTTTCCCTCAGGTTCAGAAATGACTTATACGAATTCCGGTCGTTTGTATTCTGCGAGAGGATTGTGGCAATTAGGATATCCACCGGGTCAGGGTTAGGGTTCTCCTGACGGGGTACTCCGTACTCTTTTATCAATATTTTATTGATTTTGGAAAGCTTTTCTTTTGACATACTGTTTCCCCGGCTTTTAATAAAAAATAAGAGTTTTTCAGTATCCGGAACAATATCGTTATTTTGGAAAAAATGGATGCTCCTGCTGCTTTTTATCTAAACTTTAAATCGCTTTTTACTGTTTATGAAATAAATAAAGCCGGAAAGATTCTCAGGGCTTTTTCTTATATTTGTTACTTATTTCATACAGATAAAATTTATAGATGGACCGGGCAAAGAAAATATTAAAAGAAGTATTCGGATACGACACTTTCAGGCCGCTTCAGAGCGAAATTATCGGAAATGTCCTCAAAAAGAAGGATTCCCTCGTAATAATGCCGACCGGAGGGGGCAAGTCGCTCTGCTACCAGATACCGGCAGTAGTTTTTGAGGGATTGACCATTGTAGTCTCTCCGCTTATCGCCCTTATGAAAGACCAGGTTGAGCAGTTAAGGGATCTGGGAATTAATGCCGTTCTTCTTAACAGTTCTCTTAGCGCTGAGGAATACAGGAATAATTACAGGGAAATCAGGGATAAAAAAGCCCGCCTGTTATATCTTGCCCCCGAATCTCTTTTTAAGGATGAAATCCAGGAGCTCTTAAGCGAAGTTAAGCTCGACTGTATTACTATAGATGAAGCGCACTGTATCTCAGAGTGGGGACACGATTTCCGCCCAGAATACAGGCAGCTTGGCTCATTCAGAAAAAAATTCCCTTCGGCTGTCTGCATCGCTCTTACTGCAACCGCAACCCCAAGGGTTCAGGATGACATCAAAAATAACCTTAATCTTGTGGATGCAGCGAAGTTTCTGGCCAGCTTTAACCGGGAGAATCTTTTTATTAAGGTTGTTCCCAAAAGCGATCCTTTTCAGCAGACGCTGGACTTTTTATCTGAGCATAAGGATGAGGCGGGTATAATATACTGCTTTTCCAAAAAGCAGGTCGATGACCTGACAGATGAGCTATCAGCCAGGGGATTCCTGGTCAGGCCGTACCACGCTGGCCTTAAGTCCAATGAACGCAGTGAAAATCAGGACCTCTTCTTAAAAGACAAGATACAGATCATTATCGCCACCATCGCCTTCGGCATGGGAATAAATAAATCGAATATACGCTTTGTAATACATTACGACCTTCCCAAAAATCTGGAATCGTATTACCAGGAGATTGGACGCTCCGGGCGCGATGGCTTAAGGTCCGACTGCCTCCTGCTTTTCAGCTACGGCGACATTAGTAAGATAAACTACTTCGTTCAGCAGAAATATACTGAGATTGAAAGAACCGTTGCAAAGCTCCACCTGGAGGCCATGGTGCGTTTTGCTGAGGCAAATATATGCCGCAGGATCCCACTAATCAGATACTTTGGAGAGGATTACCAGAAAGAATACTGCGGCATGTGCGACAACTGCCTTTCAGAGAAAAAAGAGCTGGAAGATGTTACTATTGCCGTACAGAAGTTCCTCTCCTGCATGAAAAGAACGGGCGAGATCTTCGGGGCCAACTATTTAATTGACGTTCTCTTAGGAGCTGAGACCGACAGGATCTTCAGCTTCGGCCACCAGAACCTGACAGTCTACGGCATTGGGAAAGATCTTACAAGGAACCAGTGGCTTAAACTTTCACGCCAGCTTGTGGCAGACCATATAATTGTAAAAGGACTCGAATTCGGGAGCCTTAAACTGACAAAGAAAGCTTATGAGGTTCTTCTTAAAAGCGCTAGTGTTTATGCCGATATTAAAGAAAAAGAAGCAAAGCCTAGAAAAGCAGCAATTGAAGAGGAAAAGCACGATCCTGTACTCTTTGAACTTTTAAGGAAGAAAAGAAAAGAGCTTGCCGAGGAGTCGAACGTACCGCCATATGTCGTCTTCTCCGATAAGACTCTTATACAAATGGCCGCCAGTTACCCAAGGACAGAAGAGCATTTTCTAAAGGTTCAGGGTATCGGGCAGTTTAAGGCTGACAAATACGGCAGCACATTTATTGAAATTATTGACGACTACTGCAGAGAAAACGGAATTGAAGAAGCAGCTGTTCAGGAAAGACCTGTTTATTCATCAGCCTCCAGAAGTAAAAAGCCCAGGCATGTCGAAGTAGGTGAGGCCTTTAACAAAGGCGCTTCCATTGGCAGGCTTATTGAAAACTATAAAGTAAAAGAGATAACAATACTTGACCACCTCCTGAAATATTTCCTGGAAGGAAATTCCTTGAGGGAAGAAGGTCTTGAAGAGTTTATTATTCTCCCCCGGGCGATCAGGGAGAATATTTTTATTCTCTTTAATGAGTTAGGAACAGAGAAACTGGCGCCCGTCTATGAAAAGCTAAATGGCGAAGTCAGCTACGACGACTTAAGGCTCCTCAGGCTTTTATATTTGTCAGGAAAGAAAAGCTAGGGCCCTTTTTTAATATTCTTAAGAAGATATTTTTCATCCAGATTATTAATAAATGCCTCTGCAACGCCGTTTGTCCAGCCGAAGCCGTCCTGAAGGGGGTATTCGCCGCCACCGCCAAAGAGTTCAAGGTTTTCCACATTGTATTTTTCCATCATGCGGCCTGTTCTTTTATAGACGTTGCCGTTTAAGCTGACCCATCTTGTTTTAATTTCCTCAGCCAGTGAGTCAAGTCCGTATTCCCTTAAACCTTTAACGGCAATCCACTCCAAAGGGGCCCATCCGTTTGGGGCGTCCCACTGCTCACGGGTCTCATTAAGCGTAGTAACAAGTCCTCCCGGCATGAGGAAATTTTTCTTCAGGTTTTCGGCAATTCTTCGAGCGTACTCAGGCCTGGCTATGCCGAAGTACATTGGGAAACATCCGGCAAGAGAAATAACACCGGTCTGTCTTCCCTCTTTCCAGTTAAAATCGTGATAGAACCCGTCCTGCTCATTGTAGAAAATCCGGTTTATAAGTTCGGCTCTTTTTGAAGCCTTTGTCCTGAAGAATTCACTTTGTTCCACATTTCCCGTTAGCTCATAGTAAAACCCCAGCCTGTTTTCCAGAAAGTATAAAAGTGAGTTGAGATCAACAGGGAGGATATCGGTTGTTTCTATGGCAGTTAGAGATTTTGCGTCTTGAAACCACCTGCTTGAAAAGTCCCATCCCGATTCTGCCGCCGCCCTGAGGTTCCTGAAGAATCCCGCGCGCATGGCCTCAGGTATATTCCGTGAGTTCTGGTAATCCACCCTGAAGGACTCTTCTCTTGGGATTGTATCAAAGTCGTAGTAGCGGTTTAAGACCCCCTCATCATCATCTAGAAGGACCGTCCTGTTAAGTGCCTGATTATCACTTTCTGAGAGTTCCTCAAGGCCATTCATCCAGAAGTGGTACTCAGTTAAAAGTTCATCCAGGAACTGCGCGCCCCAGTAGTAATCGTTTTTATACCATGCGATAAGGTCTATCATTAAAGCCAGAAACGGGGGCTGGGAGCGTGTAAGGTAATAAACCCTGTTGCCGTTGGGGATCATTTTAAGACTGTCAATTAAATAGGCAAAATTCCTTACCATATCCTCGGCCTCATCCACTCTTCCATCTGAAACGAGGCCAAGCATGGTAAAGAAACTGTCCCAGTAGTAAACTTCCCTGAATCTTCCCCCAGGGACGACATAAGGGTATTTTAACGGAATTAGTGTACTATATCTGTTTATATGCTCTTCCGGCCTTCTGGTAAGATACTGCCACAGGGTCTCAATGTGCCGCATCATCGGTTCATTCTGAGGCAGCTTAAGAGAGTCTGCTTTTCCCCCGGGGATAAAAAAATTATCATAAACAAATGCCTTCAGGTTAAATCCGGGGAGTGTTTTTAGAGAGTCGTAGAGTTTCCTGATAAATGCAGGGTTTTTAATTGGAACGGCGTCAACGAAGGTTTTGGAATCTGTGAATATAGAAGACATTTGCACGTCCTCAAAGAGGCTGCCGCTAAGCTGTATATAGGTTTTCTTAATGGCCTTAAGAGAATCAAAGTTCTGTGCGAAAGCCACCTGTATCAAAAGCACAAGGAATAGAAAGTATTTTTTCATGGGACGCCCCTTTTAAAAAACCCTTTAATAGAAAATATAAAAGGGGCGCGGCATTAACAAGGGCATGCTGCTTTTGAAATTTTCCTTTAACTATTTATCTAATAAATAAAATTACTATCTTATTACATTAAGTTTAATGCATATACCTGAATTCCTCTAATTAACTATTTACCTGTCTTTTGGGGAGACATCATTATGAAAATGAATTACAGAAAAGCATCCATCTTTTTTCTTTTTATTTGTCTTCTTGGCATTTATTCCGGTCTTTTCGCGCAGACGCCTGAAAACAGGCTGATCTGCACATTCTCAATTGCCGCAAGGGATTCCGCCACTGGAGAGCTGGGAGTTGCGGTGGCATCCCGCTTCTTTGCAGTCGGGACGGTTGTCCCCTGGGCAAAGGCTGATGTGGGAGCCGTAGCAACGCAGTCATTTGCAAATACCACCTTTGGCCCGCGAGGCCTTGAGATGCTGCAGAAAGGAATGAGCCCTGAAGAGGTACTAAAAGACTTGTTAAAAAATGACGATAACCCGGACCAAAGACAGGTAGGCATTGTCTCATCTACCGGTAAATCCACTACATATACAGGATCAAAGTGCCTTCCATGGGCCGGCGGAAGAAGCGGAAGGAACTACGCCGTGCAGGGAAATATTCTTACCGGCGAAGACGTGGTAGTGAATATGGAGAAAGCTTTCCTTGCAACAAAAGGCACACTTGCCGACCGTATGTATGCCGCCCTTATTGCCGGCGATAAGGCTGGCGGCGACTCAAGAGGAAAACAGTCCGCGGCTTTAATTGTGGTCAAGGATAAGGCGGGCTATGGCGGCTACACAGACAGGGCAATTGATATAAGAGTTGACGACAGCCCCGAGCCATTTAAAGAGCTTGGAAGACTCCTGGACTATGCACAGATGAACTATGCATGGAATGAGGGCTGGACACTCTTTACAGAGAAGAAACCCCAGGAGGCACTTCCGCATATGGAACGCGCCGTATCACTTCAGCCAAACAACCCGGAGCTCCTCTACGACTATGCGGTAATAGAGCTCGCTGCTGGAAAAAAAGACGCTTCCTTAACAACACTTAAAAAAGCCCTGAAGCTGAACCCAAAACTTAAACAACAGGCTGCCGGAGATAACGATCTTAAAGCGCTTCATAATGATCCGCAATTTAAGGAATTGATAAAGTAGAAGTTTTTGGGATTTATTATTAAAAGGTTTTTTGAAACAAGAAAAGAATTTATATGCTAAAGGCAGACATAATTATTATTGGTGCCGGTGTAAGCGGCCTTATGGCAGCACGCGTGGCCTCAAAAAAAGGGAAAAAAGTAATCGTCCTTGAGGCACGCAACCGCATTGGGGGGCGCATATTCACTTCTTTCCCAAAGGGCTTCCGCAAGACAATTGAAGAAGGGGCAGAGTTTGTTCATGGGGAACTTCCAATTACCGAAAATCTCCTAAAAGAAGCCGGACTAATCCAATTTTCCATGGAAGGGAAAACCTACCAGATGGAACAGGGCAAACTTCAGGAAAGCGAGGAATTTATTGAAGGGTTTCCCCAGCTTATCGGCGAACTTGAAAACCTGAAAAGCGATATGACTTTCTCGGATTTTCTGGACAAATACTTTTCCGGGGAACAATTTAAGGCGCTCAGGGACTCAGTTATTAGATATGCCCAGGGCTATGATGCCTCGGATATTAAAAGGGTTAGTAGCATTGCCCTCCGCGAAGAGTGGAAAAATGAAAGTGAATCGGCACCAACAAGAATTAAAGGGGGCTATAAAAAACTGGTCGATTTTCTTGCCGCAGAAAGCAAAAAACATGGATGCGACATTCAGCTCTCCACAGTTGCAAAAGTAATCCGCTGGAAAGAAGGTTCTGTTGAAATCTTATGTGAAGACGGCAGAACTTTCTTAGCTCCAAAGGCTCTTATTACCGTCCCTTTAGGTGTGCTGCAGTCTGAAAAGGAGAGTAAAGGCCATATTGAGTTCCAGCCTGAAATTCCCGAAGCCACTCAGGCATTTAAGTCGATGGGATTTGGTTCTGTTGTAAAGGTGTTCCTGGAATTTAAAAACAGGTTCTGGGAGAAAGATTTGGCGCCTGAGCTGGGATTCCTTCTTTCTGATGCGGAAGTTCCTACCTGGTGGACACAGATGCCGGAAGATGTGCCGGTTCTTACAGGCTGGATTGCCGGCCCCGCATCAGAAAGTCTAAGTAAATTAAGTGAAAGTGAAATTATTGATAAAGCTCTTCAGTCACTTTCCTATATTTTCGGGATAGACATTAAAAAACTTAAAGAAGAACTTGTTGCTTCAAAAGCTGCAAACTGGAACATTGACCCCTTTTCACTCGGCGCTTATGCCTATACCACAGTAGAGGCAAAAGAAGCACTTAAGGCTGCCATGGAGCCTGTAAAGGGTACCATTTACTGTGCTGGTGAAGCTTTCTACACAGGAAATGCCATGGGCACCGTTGAAGGCGCTCTTACCAGCGGGCGCGAGGCAGCGGAAAAACTATAGTTAAAATTTTTTAAACGGGATTTGCAATATTATGGATTTTACAGTTCAGTATGACTGCGAGGGGATCAACTGGCACAAGGTAAGAGAATACCTGAAAGATGCCGGAATGGGCTATTATGAACCCCTTCAGCACGAGAAGGCTTTCCGCAGCAGTTTTGTCAGAGTGTTTGTTTTTCATAATGATAATATGATCGGTTTCGGACGGGCCATTTCCGATGGGAGCTACCAGGCGGCGGTCTATGACGTGGTGGTTCTGCCGGAATATCAGAACAAGGGAATCGGGAAAATGATTATGGAGCGCATACTGGAAAAAGTATCCGGTTGCAACGTGATACTCTATGCAAGCCCCGGCAAAGAGGGCTTTTACTCAAAACTGGGGTTCTCCGCAATGAGGACCGGGATGGGGCTTTTCCTTAATCCCCCCAAAATGAAAGAAAAAGGAATGATTTATTAAAGATTTGCAAAGAAGGCCAGATACAATAAAGCCCTGCAGATAAATCTTTGCAGGGCTTTTCTGTTGGAACTATATTTTGAAAAACAGATTACTTCTTGTGTGAAGCCAGCCAGTTAGCCAATGTCTTCAGTTCAGCATCACTTCCCTTGAAAGCTATCGGGTGCTGCTTGCCGTCTAATTTTTCCTGCTTTGTGACGAACTTCTGAATCCATTCAGGTTTCTGTGTAGCGCCGACAGTTGAAAGATCGGGAGCCTTTGATTTTCCTGTAGCCTGAATATTTTCAGCTTTTATTGAATGGCACATTGTGCATTTATTTGCTTCGAAAATCTTCTTTCCATCTGCATCCTTTGACTGAGCAACTGTAGCTGAAGCTAAAACTGACACTGAAAACAAAGCTGCGATAACCAGATTTCTACTTTTCATATTCCTTCCATTTTGTTGTTAAATGTTAGATAATAAGTTAATTAATCCTATTTTTGAGTATGCTAAAAACTCATCAATATATTGATCATAATCAATGAATTATTTTCTTCATCATATATAACGCAAAACTGATGCCAAAACGCTTTTGGCCAAATTGTGCTCTTTTAAGATGGCCATTACGGCCGGCTGTACTTTTATTAGTACAATTTGTCCTATTTTTACTCCGCAAGATACAGATTGTTCCAGAATATTGAAACTATTTTCTTATGATGCACAAATTTTTCACTCCCCGTAAACTCAATAAAAATATCCACTTATCTCATTTCAAGTTCCCCCTTTTAATCCGGATTTTGCTTATTTTATATAGTAAGATTCATGCCTCCAAATACATCAAAACAAACAGAAAGGAAAGATGAAAAACTTCAGAAACATAGTTATATACTTAATAGTTTTATCTGCTGTTATTCTTAACGGCTGTACAGCCCCTGTAAAACAAACAGATGGCAATGCCGGGCCTAAAACCTCCGGCAGCCTCAGATTCCTGGTGCCATGGGTAAACGATAAAGCAACCATTCAATGCGTTATTGAAGAAGTTGACAGCTCGGGCTATAAGCTGAATAATATTGCTTTTTATAAGGACTCCGTAAAAGAAAGCTACCTCCTATTCTCTCAGCGCGACCGGAACTACCCTATTGCCATATTCCCGTTAAAAGATAATTCCGGAAACCTTATGACCATCTGGGAGTCAGGTGTCACTTACCGCTTTAAGGTCTTTAATTTCAACCAGGACAAAGTCGAAAGCGTCCTGGAAGGCTATTCACAGTCGTACCCCGAGCTGTTTTACGAGAACAAGACCTCGGAAAACCTAAGTATTTTAATTACAACTGTTGACCTGGTAAAAAACAGGAAGACCAAAGAAAAGGAGATGCTTCCGGTTAGTGCAACACTCTACAGGTGGAAAAACGATAAATACATGAGTGTCCCGAATATCCCCTGGGCAAAAAGATTTTCCTCCGGAAAATAAAATTTTCAGCAAGTCTTTAAGTTTATATTATGAGCCGCCCTCAGCTAAAGTTTGAGGGCGGCTTCAGATCACTTCTTATTTATTATCTCCCTTTTGTTGCGCCACGTCACAGCCTATTGAAAATATGCCCCTATAGTCTATATTATTTCTATACACACTTCGCCATATAATGCTATTCGTGAATTAAGAAAAGATCAATTTAACTACAGGGGTCCACATGAATAAACACTCTTTACTATTCGTTTTATTACTATACTCCATGTCATTTGGACAGGAGTACTGGAGAAACTACAACAGCGCCACATCACTTCTGCCAAATAATACACTCTACCAGATTGTCATTGATGACCAGGATGTAAAATGGGTTGCTACCGGCGTCGGCATGGGAAGATTTGACGGGACAAACTGGACAGCCTATAATACACATAACTCAGGCCTGCCGAACAACACGGTCCGCTGCCTGACAATTGATCCCCAGGGGAACAAATGGGTTGGCACCGATAGCGGACTTGCTAAGTTTGACGGCAAGAACTGGAAAGTATTTACAAAATCAAATTCATCCCTTCCAGATAACCGCATCCGGGGAGTAGCCGTGGACAAAGACGGCCTTGTTTGGATAGGAACCAAGGAGGGCGGGGTTGCCATGTTTGATGGTTATAACTGGAGAATTTTTAATGCCAGTAACACCAGCGGCCTGGTAAACTATATAAATACTGTAGCTGTGGATAAAAACAATATTAAGTGGATCGGCACCAGCGGCGGGGGCTTAGGCAAATTTGACGGCGTAAACTGGACTTTCTATACGAAATCAAATTCCTATACAGCATGCAACTCATTCCTCACAATCCGGTTTGACCCGGAGGGCGTATTGTGGGCCGGAACCTGGAATGGCGGCATGGAATCCTTTGACGGTACCAAGTGGGGCTGGGGCAGCTATTTCCCCAAAGTCATACGCAAACTTGAACACAAATGGGTCCTGGCTGTGGGCCTGGATCAAAGCGGCTCAAAGTGGGTGGGAACAAATAACATCGGACTCTGGAAATATGAGTCGGTAAACGGAGTAGAAACCTGGACAGCTTTTGATTCCCTGAATTCCCCGGTCAACGACACCTGCATTGCCTCCCTTGCTGTCGACAAATACAATAATAAATGGATCGGCACATACACTAAAGGGCTTTATATATATAATGAAAATGGCATCGTAATCAGGAACCTGATTGTTACAGGGCCTGAAGGAGGCGCCAAATGGGCCTCGGGCAGCAGGCAGAAAGTAGCCTGGAACAGCAAGAGTGTAAGCGGAAACGTAAACATAAAACTTTCCATTGACGGGGGGCTGACATACCCCATTACGCTTGCAACGGATACTCCCAATGATGGATCTGAAGATATAACTGTTCCTGTAAATCCGTCCGACTCATGCAGGATAAAAGTAGAGTCAGCTTCAGATCCTGCTCTTTATGGAGTAAGTCCCTCAAACTTCAGAATCATTGTCTTAAAAGCCCCCGCACTCTTACTTCCTTTAAACAATGCGTATATGGATCCATCAAAACTGGTCCTGAAATGGAGGAAAACAGAACTGGCCGAAGGCTACTCGGTTAAAGTTGCAAACGACACCAGTTTTAAGACCCTCTTAATCAACGAGCCTTCTGTAAAAGATACATCTCTTTTACTGTCCAACCTCTCCACAAATATGAAGTGCTACTGGAAGGTGCAGGCCCTGATCACAGGAGGAACGGGCCCGTGGTCAGAAGTACGCTCTTTTACTGTGCTGCCACTGCCTCTATCGCCTGAACTTAAGTCACCTGAGAATAACGCCGTAAATGTTGATGAAAGTACAGTCCTGTCATGGCTGAGCACTCCAAATGCGGCTTCATACAGGCTAAACATAAGTGAAGACGATAAGTTCACAACTTTATTCTACTCTGATTCCAGCCTGACGGATATAAGTAAAGAAGTAAAAGGGCTCAAGCAGGGGGTGAAGTATTACTGGCAGGTAAGGGGTAAGAATCTTACGGGATCAGGGCCTTATTCGGCCACCTGGAATTTTACTACAAAACTCTTCAGCCCCGAAACCCTTAAGGTATCTGCCGAACCAGGCAAAGTCATACTCTCCTGGAAAGATAATACAAGCAATGAAGCGGGATTTAGGATTGAAAGAAAATTTGAATCTAATGATTTTATTCTGATTGCAACTGTGGGGCCTAATGAAACCTCATACACCGATACTACAGCAAAAATAACCGGCACCTATCAGTACAAGATAAAGTCCTTCACAAAAGAAGCTGAGTCCCCCTTCAGCAACTCCGTTATTGTCAGCATTACCGGCGTCAGGGAGAAGAAACCCTCCCCTGTCACCTTTGCTCTTGAACAGAACTACCCGAATCCTTTTAACCCTTCAACTAAAATCAGGTATTCTATTCCCAAAGAGTCATTTGTCACGTTAAAAGTATATAACCTCCTTGGAAGCGAAGTGGCAACGCTTGTCTCGGGAAGACTTTCTGCAGGTGAACATG
>JBLMYS010000175.1:0-18229 GCA_050258415.1 Acidobacteriota bacterium
AATGCTCATGGGAGGGAATATATAATGAAATGCAAGAGTAAAAGCGAACTGTATACGTGCCAGTAATGCTGTGTCCATTAAAATATCCTGTGTTAATGGTAAAATAGATATTTAAGTGCCCAGTGAACACTAATGTTGCATTACATTAAAGAAAATATCTGGAAAATTCAACTATTATTTCCATGAAGGAAATAAAAATGATTTTGCCAATTCCCATTGCCGCAGAAAAAAGAACGGATACTAAGAAGATCCGTTCTTTTTTCATTTGTCCGGGAAGTCATCCAGGTGCCGTTTTGGATTTCAGGCTATGGTTAAAAAGCAATTTTTCATGGCAAAAGAAAGGGGATAGTTAAGCTCACAGAGCCTCCTCCAGGTAAGTTACAGGCTCCTCATTCATAATTTTTCTTAGAGTATTCTTAAATTTCATCTGCTGAATAAAAAGATCGTGTTCAGGCACCGTGCCGGCCGAATGCATAGGGCTTTTGAAGTAGAAGGAGAGCCAGTCCTGAATTCCCATAAAGCCGCAGCGCTGTGCAAGGTCCATAAGAAGAACGAGGTCCAGAACGATTGGGGCAGCGAGAATTGAATCGCGGCAGAGGAAATCCACTTTAAGCTGCATCGGGTAGCCCAGCCATCCGAATATGTCAATATTATCCCATCCTTCCTTGTTGTCGCCTCTCGGGGGATAGTAGTTAATTCTTACCTTGTGGTAATAATTCCCGTAAAGGTCAGGATAGAGTTCGGGCTGAAGGATGCCGTCAAGGACTGAAAGCTTGCTTTCTTCCTTGGTCTTAAATGAATCGGGGTCGTCCAGAACGGCGCCGTCGCGGTTGCCCAGGATGTTGGTTGAAAACCATCCGGAAAGGCCGAGCAGGCGTGCCTTTAACATCGGGGCAAGGACGGTTTTCATCAGTGTCTGACCTGTCTTGAAGTCTTTTCCTGCAATAGGCAGTCCCTTCTGCAGCGCCAGGTCGTTAAGTGCCTTAATGTCTGTAGTGAGGTTTGGAGCACCGTTTATAAAAGGGCAGCCTTCCTGCAGGGCGGCATATGCATAAAGCATACTGGGGGAGATGTTGGGATGGCTTGACTTCATTGCCTCTTCAAATTTTCTGAGGTCTGAGTGAACCCCGTTCATGGTAAGAAATATCTCGGTACTGCCGCACCATATTACAACAAGTCTGTCCAGCTTATTTTCTTTTTTGAAATTCTTAATGTCGCTTCTAATCTGCGCTGCCAGTTCATACTTGTTTTCGGCTGTTTTAACGTACTCGCCATTAAGGTTTACGACAAAGCGTTTTTCGAATACACCGGGCATAGGCTGTATTTCTTCAAGTTCTTCCTGAATGAGTTCAAGGTCGCGTCTATCCAGCACGCGGGCTTCTATGGCGGATTCAAAGCAGTTTTCATTTCTGATATCCCAGCCCCCGAAGACAATGTCGTTAAGACCGGCAAGAGGAACAAAATCCTTAATGAATGGGAAATTATTTTCTGAACGGTTTCCCAGTCTTATTGTGCCCATCTGTGTAACCGAGCCGAATGGCTTGCCCAGGCCTTTTCTGACAGATAGAACGCCAGCGATAAATGTAGTGGAGACTGCCCCGTTAAGTCCGGCAATAAGGACGCCTAATTTGCCCTTGGGTTTACTGATTTCTAAATTATTCATTTCAAAACTCCTGTTATGTTATTTTAGATATTTTTCTCTATAGTTGAATAAATATTACTGGTTAAGGACTATGTCCCTGATTTCAGAAAGTTCACGGATAGTAAAATCTGCCTGCTGGTCAACGTTATTATCCATCCAGCCTTTGAGCTTCAGCCATATAGTTTTGCACCCTATGGTATGGGCAGGGAAGATATCATTTCCGTATGAGTCGCCGATTACAAAAGCATTCTCAGCTTCACACTTTGCCTGCCGGAGAGCAAGGCTGAAAATGGCGGGATCAGGCTTCCTGATGCCGGCAAGTGTTGAATCCACGATTATGTCGAAGCAGCAGTCGATACCAAACTCTTTGCAAATGAGCGGCAGATTTCCGTAGTAATTTGATACAATACACATGGTAAAACATTCACTCAGAGAGCTTAAAAGCTCAGTATTTCTTTTTATATGTTTTTCCACTTCCTGACGGCATATGTGGGCAAGGTTATAAGAGAATCTGACTACGTCATCTATGTAGGAAAGAGAACCCAGCTTTTGGATGTATTCCACCTGGAAGACGATTTTTTTTGCATATGTGTCGAGGAAATTGGACTTTCTGACATCAATGCGGCTCATTTGCTGTTCTGAATACTTAAATGCATCCCTGAAGACAGTCCTATCAATAACAATTCCTATGGATGAATAAAGATTCCAGAACTTTTCAAACCAGTGTATGCCTCCGGTGTCAATAGTGCCTCCGAAATCAAATAGCAATGCTTTCATCTTTAACTCCGTGTTTTAATGTTTTAAGAGCTGTTCTAAGACAATCCTGACTGATAAACCGTATAAGAATGACTCCTGTTATAATCCAGAAGAGTTCCCGTATCCTGTTGATAACCGCAACAAAAACTCCGATGCCTGAAGTGATATTTATAGATTTCATGATAAACAGGAGACTGCTTTCGCGTATTCCGAGCTCAAGCGGGACAAAAAAGAAAACATTCATAAACAGTGATGAAACGCTGTTTATGTAAACAGCCTGCTGCACTGAAGAATCAAAGCCGATGGATCTGAGAATAAAGTAAAACTCAAGAGAAGAGACAATGCGTGCCAGGAACTCGAAGGAGAGCGCTATGTAGAAAGCCTTTTTCCTTCTGTTATAAAGCTCCTTAATGTTTTCGTCAGCCTCATAAATGCTTTTCTCGTGTTTACCGAAAAACTGAATGAGAGGTTTTATCCTGAGCTTTCTGACTCCTGAATAAACGTATCTTATTACTCCGTTTCTGTGGCTGCTTAGAAAAAGCCTGCTGAAGGCCAGTATAAGAAAGAACAATAATACAAGAACCAGCCTGCTGCAGTTTGAAAGCGGAAGGATCAAAAGCATGATCAGAATGGTAAGAATCCACAGTATAAAATGAGAGAAGAGCTGTACCATTTTACAGAGCACTACTTTTGAGATAGCCGCAGGAGTCCCGATAAAGTTCCTGAGCTTAACTATTCTAAAAGGCTCACCGCCTACACTTGCAAAAGGGGTTATGTAGTTAATGGCAAAACCGCTGATTGTAATAAACAGTGAATTCATGAATCCGACAGAACTTCTCTCCCTGCCAAGAATAACCCAGAAAGAAAGTGTATTAAGCAGATAAACTACGGCCCAGATGCCAATAACGGGTATGAGCCACCAGCCCGTTCTGGAAAGGTTATTTAGTATATTACTAATTCCAAAGTCGTGTATTAGTCCCAGAAAGACCCCAAGGCCTAAAAGGAATAAGGCATACTTTGAATATTTTGCGGCAGTCTTTAACATATTCTTATATAATTTATCCTAAAGTTTACCAGGAACTATAGTCCTGCTTTCATTGGCTGAAGTGTAGCACGCATCGAGCAGGCGGATGGTGTCATAGGCCTCGGTAATGGACTGATAGTTTTCCCCGCTAATAATTACTTTTTCAAAGAAGTCCTCCAGCAGCTTTTCGTATAAAGCAATGTATGATCTCTTATCGGAAGCGTCGGGGACCTCAATATTCCGGACTTTGTCAGTTTCATACTTTGTAAGGCATTTGCCATTATAGACAAGGCTTGAGCTGCCGGATGAAATCCTGGCAAGATTCTCCCGTTGGTCGGAGGCCCAGGTAAGATTGATTTCAACTATGCCTTTTTCGTATTCAAGCAATACGAAGGAAGAGTCCTCTACATTAAGAGATGAGTTGCCAAGTTTTTTGTTAATTGCAGTAACCCTCTCAGGGGAGCCCATAAGCCAGTTTGCCAGGTAGATATAGTGAACCCCTGTGTCCGAGAGGATACCGCCGCCGCTAATCTTTCGGTCTGTGCGCCAAGCCGGATTAGACTTGAAGTATCCGTTGTCTGCTCCTGTCCTGAAGACATTGAACTGAATGAACATGCCGCCATTTCCACCGTGCTGTTTGGTAAAGTCCTTGAACCTGCTCCAGATGGGTGAATATTTATACTGGTGGCAAATGGAAAAGACGAGGCTGCTGTTTTTAATCATCAGTTCAATTCTCTTGGAGTCTGAAACATTCTGTGCGAGGGGTTTTTCGCAAAGTATATGTTTTTTATTTGTGAGGGCCTTTTCAACAGCCACGCGGTGAAGTGAAGGAGGAAGGCAGATATCGACAAAGTCGATTGCCTCCTCTTGAAACATCAGGTCAATGTCGCTGTAGAATTTTGTGCCGGGGAATTCAGCATTTACAACATCCCTCAGGCTTTCATCCATGTCGCAGACTGCCGTAATTTTTGCCATAGGGCATATAGCAGGGCTGACATATGCAGGCATGTGGCCCGTTTTGGCGATCTTGCCGAAACCAATTAAAGCGCCTTTTAGCATATGCTTATCTCTTCTTCTTGTTCTTCTTCTTGTTTTTCAAACTGTTTTAGCAATTTCAGTATTGAGTCGCTTGCCATCTCATGATAAATAAAAACGTGCAGAAGCAAGCCATTCAGCACTATTATTTCAAAAGCAAAGTATATCCAGGGAATGTTTACAATAAGGGCGATGAAAAGGCAGATCATTCTGGTATTGGTTGTCAGTATGTTGTAGAATTTAATCTGCCTAAAAGTATATTCCCTGTACAATTGTGATAAATGATAGGGGAGAACGCCCTGAAATATTTCCTCTGTTCTCTGTCTTAGCTCCGAGAACCTGGGTGAGATCATTTCCTGTTCTTTAGTATAGTTAAGGTACAGGAGTGTCCAGAATTTCTGAAACGGCTCAAGGTTCCACTTCAGGCGTCTGTACTGGCCTCCGATTTTCACGGGGGAATCCAGTTCACTTTTCTCAGGTGAGACAACAAAGTGAAGGTATCCGTTACGGTAATGGTCTGCTACGGCACTTTGAACGGAGTGGCTCAGGGCGGACAAAAGGGCGACAAGCCAGACTAAGTGACTGCCTTCTGAGGCGAGCCTGAGACACAGGCTGATATAGATGCTGAGGAAGATTACGTTAGTTACAAAGCCGTCAAGTATTCTCCCCAGGCGGGACTTCCTGTTAGTCATTCTTGCAAGCTGCCCGTCGGCGCTGTCCATTGCTTCAGACATAATGAGAAGAAGGATGCCTGCAAGTGTAAACATGAATCCGCTGTAATAGAAAAGGCAGCCGGCAAGAACGCCTAAAAACATCCCGGTAAATGATACGGAATTTGGGGTGGCCTTAATTTTTTCACAGGCCCTGGCAATCAGGTAGCCGAAGGGCCTGTAGAATTTGATGTCGAGCCACTCTTCAGTATCTTTGGCTTTATATGTTGATTCTATCAGCGACATCAGTGAATACTTCCTCCATTATATCAAGGCCTTCCCCGGCAACTTCCTCGGAGATTACTAGGGGAGGGTTAATTCTTATATTGGGATTATAACCCATAGTGATGAGACCGCACTTCAGGCATTCTTTGAATATGACCTTTGCGGTTTCCTTGTCGAGCTTTTCCTTTGTATTCTTATCCTTAACCAGTTCTACTCCGATCATGAGGCCTCTACCGCGAACCTCGCCTATGAAGGGGAACTTGTCCTGCATTTTTTTTAATCTTTCAAGCATAAAGGTACCAACGCGTGCAGAGTTTTCGACCAGGTGTTCTTCAATGATTGTGCTGATTGCGGCGTATGCTCCGGTTGAAGCCAGCGGGTTTCCGCCGTAGCTGGAAGAACTGCCGGAAGGATTTGCAAATGGTTTTGCATTTATAATTTCATCCCTTGACATAAGTCCAGTCATAGGGAATCCGCCGCCAAAGCCCTTGCCGATAGTCATAATGTCGGGTACGACGCCCTCGTGCTCTACGCCGAACATTTTACCCGTTCTGCCGAAGCCCGTAATCATTTCATCGCAGATAAGCAGGGCGCCGATTTCAAGGGCAAGATCTTTAAGCCCTTGCAAAAATCCCTGAGGCGGCACAATGTTTCCAGCCGTACCCTGAATAGGTTCAACAATAATTGCCGCAATATTGTTTGTCGTTTCGTATCTGACCTTATCCTTAATAAAGTCGATGCAGGCAAATTTGCAGCTGGGCATTGAATTGTTAAATGGGCAGTGCCTGCAGTCGGCATAGGGGGTAAGATACCTGCCTGCAGGCAAAGGTCCCATTTCATTTTTGAAAGTATCGCCAAGGAGCCCAAGCACACCGGCAGTTTTCCCGTGGAAACCGTTCCAGAAGCCGATAAATTCGGTTTTCTTTGTGTAAGATTTTGCGAGTCTGAGTGCAGCCTCCACAGCCTCTGCGCCGCTCGAGTAATACTGAGTCCTCGTCAGATCCCCGACAGCAATTGAGGCCAGCAGTTTTGATAACTTTGCCCTGTTTTCGGAAGTAAAGCTGCCGACGTGGATATTAGAGACCTGTTCCTGCATCATTTTAACGTATCTCGGGTGATTGTAGCCCAGGCTGGCCACACCGACGCCTGCAAAAAAGTCGATATAACGGTTGCCGTCCACGTCTTCAATTATGGCCCCTTCGCCCTTTTTAACGGCAATTTTTGATAGTGTTGCTATTGTCTGTGTGCCCGGAGCAATGTACTTTTGCTCTTCTTCGAAAATTTCCAGGGATTTTTTCCCCGGTACTTCAGTAACAATTGAGGAAAATTTCCTCGGGGTTTTAGTATTGGTATACATTTTCTAACGCCTTTTTATGAATAAGTTGTGCAATATTGTTAGCTGCCTCATCCCTGACCGGTGCAAAGCTTGGCCAGTCATTTACGTCAATTACAGACATACTGCTGCCATCGGGGGATACAATAACGTCGCCCCCGAAAATCTCCACGCCAAGTACTTCGGCTGACAGGAACGCGAGGCTTTTCAGCTCGTTCTGGTCAAATTTTATGCTGCTGCTCCCGCCGGTAAAGTACCAGCGGAAGAACCCGGTTCCTTGAATTCCGTAATACTTAATTGTGCTGCCAGGGAGGTGTTCCTGGACAACGGCTTCAAATATTCCGCGCTTATAAAAGTCCCGGAGTGTAGCCTCAAGTTCCGGCTGGGAACTGATAAGTGTAACGTCCTCTTTGTGTTCAGCGTGTACGTCACCTCGTTTAAGCCATAGTTTTTTTGTGCTGAAGAGCTTAAAGTAATCTTCCACAACATTTCCAACCTCAATAATGGTGCTCTTGGGGAAGGGGATATCGGCCTGGGTTAAAAGTTCAGTCATTTGAATTCTGTATGTATTAAGCGCCGATGAGGGCGTATTTACAACAGAAGCACCCCTGTTTTTAAACTCCTGAACCCTTTTAATTCCTGAAAGGCCCTGAGCCATTGAAAAAATTAGCTCTTGGCTGATGTCATTATTTTCAATAAATCCCTCGTCATAAATTGTCACCTCGTGCCCGAGGCTTCTAAGGACTTCAGCGGTTTTAAGGATTATCTGTGCGTCATTTGTAATATGGTTCGGTGAATAAGTCTCTTTTCTGCTTATGCCTGCAATTTTCACTTTAAATCTTCCTGTATTTTATGTTATTAAGCTTTGTTAAAAGACTGAAACCTTCAGATACCTGCCCGGGTTTTCCCTGATGTCATTTGTAAGAGAATTCAGGTTTTCAATTGCCTTGTTCAGCTTTTTGTACAGGTTCTTATCCGAGACCAGCCCATTTACAATTGAGCTGTCCTGCCCGGCTTTTGCTAAAAGGCTGTTTATTCCCGCGGCGGCAGTATTGATGCGTCTGTAGAGTGAATCGCTTGCTGCCAGCTGTCCCAGGGTTCCTTTGCCGCTGTTTATGCCGGAAGCAAGTTTTGAAATATTTTCAGAAGCCGATGTAAGGTTGGCATAGAGCTGCTTATCATAGATCAGGCTGCCAAGTGAGCCTTTTGTGTTTCTAATGTCGCTTATAAGGACGTTGATATTGTTTAAGGCATTAGAAACATCGTTCGCAGTTCTTTTAGTTTTTATCAGTTCACCAATTGTACCGTTTCCGGCCATAATGGAATCGGTTATGTTTGAAACGTTGTTAAGAATATTATTAAGCCTATCAATGCCCGGCCCAATTTTGCCTGCAACGTTCTCGAGGTTAAGGCCTTCAGAAAGGGGGAGTGTGGCATTATCGGAGAGAGCCTCTTCGCCGGGTTTCCCGAGTGTAATATTAATAAATTTATCGCCCAGAATTCCGATGCTGCTGATTTTGGCGGCCGAGTTTACAGTTATGCGGCCCTGATATTCCTTTAATATTCTGAGTCTGATTTTAATTGCATCGCGGTTATTGGATGGAACAAAATCCATGCTTTCAACATCACCGATCTTAAAGCCGCCTAAAGTGACCGGGGCTCCTTTGACGAGGCCGATGGTATTATCGGTATAAATGAATAAAGAGTATGTCTTTGAAAAGAAATAGTCGTCTGTTCCAATTAAGATAATAAAGATCATGAGGACTGCGATGCCGCTAAAGACAGTCAATCCCACCTTCAAGTTTACTTTTTTGTCATTTTGTTCCGGCATATGATTCCATCAAGTGATTATTTTGTATTAAAGCTGCATCCTGGAAGATCTCATAAAAGAACTCCTGGACAAAGATGTTTTTAGATTTCAGGATTTCCCTGGTTTTGCCTGAGGCAACAATTTGTCCGTTTCTTATAACGGTAAGTGTGTCGCCAATGGAAATGGCGTCATTAAGTATGTGTGTTACAATAACAGAGGTTGTTCCTGCCGCCCTGAGCTTATTTATCAGGTCGAGAATTGCCTTTGAATTTATAGGGTCCAGTCCCGTAGTCGGTTCATCGAAGAGAATAATTTCAGGCCTGGTGGCCAGGGCGCGTGCAATAGCCAGGCGCTTTTTCATTCCGCCGCTTAACTGATCGGGAAATAATTTTTCCGTCCCACTGAGGTTTACAAAGGAAAGCATTTCACTTACCCTTGCCTTCAGGTCCTTTTCCGAAATATCCGAGTTATAGGCCAAAAAGTAGGCAACGTTGTCCTCAACGTTAAGAGAGTCGAAGAGCGCGTTTGCCTGGAAGACCATGGATATTTTCCTTCTTACCTTCAGGAGATTGTCACTTTTAAGCGCAAAGATATTACCGCCGTTGATGTTAACCTCGCCGCCGCTAATCTGTTCTAGACCAAGAATAACTTTAAGAATAGTGCTTTTACCGGCTCCGCTGGGTCCCAGTATTACAGAAGTTGTTCCTCTGTCTATCTTAAGCGATACATTCTTGAGTATATCTCTTCCGTCTATATTCAGGTATACATTTTTAAGTTCAATCATAGTTTTTCTACATTATCTCCCAGACAACTTTCGTAAAAATAAAGTCCAGCATCAGTACAACAGAAGAAGAAACGACGACCGAACTGATTGCATTTTTCCCCAGGTTCATGGTGCCGCCTTTTGTATTAAGCCCATAGTAGCAGCTGATCATTCCGATAAAGAAGGAGAAGAAAACGGGTTTCATTATGCCGACAAACAGGTCCTTGAATTCCAAGACCTTTATGGCAGTGGTCCAGAAGTAGCTAAGGTCGACATTGAAAGTTGTTGTGGTAATAAACATTCCCCCAAGGATTCCGGTAACGTCGGCAATAAGTGTCAGGGGGAGGAACATTATTACTGCAGCAGCCACGCGCGGCAGCACCAGTTTTTCAACGGGGTTAATTCCATAAGCCTTAAGTGCGTCAACCTGTTCTGAAAGCTGCATGGCACCAATTTCCGAAGTGTTCTTAGCGCCGGTTCTGGCCGCAAGCAGGATGCCGCATATGGCAGGGCCAAGTTCTCTTACAATTCCCAGAGACACTGTACGGCTTACGAGCAGTGTAGCCCCGAATTTTTCAAGGTTATGCCCGCTTTCAATTGCAAGAATTACTCCTGAGAAAAGCCCGCCAAGAATTGCGAGCAGAAGAGCCTGACTTCCAATGACGTACATTTCCCAGAGTGTTTCCCTGCGGTTTTTCTTCAGAGTGCCGAAGGATCTAAAAACATCGAGCATAAGGAATGTAAAATTCTGAAGGTGTTTTATCAGATTTATAAATGAACCGCTTCCGGAAGGCTTCATATATTCCTTCCGGAATGTTTTTCTTTAATTTCTTTCAGAAACAAATGTGCCTGCTTAATGTCTGAGAAATGGTCTATATCAATCATTTTTGAAAAAGAGAATCCTTTGAGCACATAGCCTTCAGAGACAAGCAGGCGCAGGAAGTTTCTTAGTCTTTCAATTCTGTATTTAAGAGCCTTCTGGACCTCGTTAAAGATCCCGGGTGTGAAATAATAAAGGCCGCCTGTAGCCCAGTTATAGCCTTCCTTGTTATCGCTGAACCTGAATATTCTGTCGCATTCATCCAGCGCTACGCATAAAGGTTTTTCGTCATCAATAAAGCCTGTAATTGCAAGCACGCCGTCGGCATTATCCTGAGCTTTTGAATAGTTTATAAAATCTGAAAATTCAGATTCATCAAAGACCGAGTCTACCGTAGCCAGGCAGAAGGGGTCATTCTTAAGGAAAGGGGACAGTTCAAAAAGGCTGTGCATTGAACTGGGAGTGGATTTTATTATCAGCTCCAGGGGAATGCCGAAATCGGTACTAGACAGATACTGTTTCAGCAAATGTTCCTTTTCATTTATTATACAGAAAGCCATTTGAATTCCGTTTTCGCGGGCAATGCGGAGTGTTCTTTCAATAAGGTATTCCCCGTCGAGGGATATCAGGTGTTTTGGTACCTGCAGTCCTTCATTTCTAAGTCTTGAACTTTCGCCTGCGCCGATAATTGCCAAATTCATTTTCAGGATCCTGCTTTGGGAATATTTATGTTAATTATTTGAAAACAATATTACCAAAGGCGTGCCATAAGAAAAATTACGGGAAATGGCCCCAACGGGCTAAAATTCCGGGCGTTTTGGAAAAGCCACTGCTTAAATAAGAGCACTCCCTTATTTTTGGTTCTTATATGTAAGCCGCCGGGTAAAAACGGGGAGATGCGGGATGCTAAACAGGGATTTTTCAGTAATCATTTCGATAAATGAAGCAATTGCTTCGATAAAGGAGCCGTACAGGCTTTTTGAAAAAATATTCGATCAGCTTGCAGGCTTTGCTCCAGTTCCAGATTGTAGGCATGGCCCTGATAGATAAAACGAGGACCGGGATATAGCTTTTTGCAGCTGCAAGCGACGGGATGGGCAATACCTTGTCGCAGGTCCTTTTGCCTATTCGTACCTCAGGCTGTTTACAGGGTTTACTGAAGCTGACTTATAGGCTTTAAGGCAAATTACCAGTATGCAAAAAGCAATTACTGCCCCGGAGGTTAGTATAAAAGTCAGCATGGATACCTCAACGTGGCCCTCAAAATTCCGCGTCAGATTTGTAATTATCAAATGGGAAACAGGGGATGCAATTGCTGAGGCAATAATGACCAGAATCACAAAGGATTTCGAAAGCTGAAATATTACATTCCTTACGGATGCTCCCAGGACTTTTCTTACGCCTATTTCCTTTGTCTTTCTTTCAATTACAAAAGAGGCCAGAGCGAATAATCCCATTATTGCAATGAGGATTTCGAAAAGAGAAGCCATACGGATGAGGTTGGCAGTAGAGTCAAAGGTTGAATATCCCGCATAATTTCATCAGATAAAAATGAATATTCAAAAGGCTGTCCAATATTCATTGAGTCCCAGATGGATCTTATATGCCCTAGTGTCCGCGTAGGATTTATGCCGTTAAGTTTAATGAGCATGTATGAGGAAGCCTGGCCGTTTAGCCTTATTATTAGCGGATCTTTAAGCGAGGCGAGCATACGGTATCTGAAGTTACCGGCGATACCGATCAGGTGTCCCGGGACTTTGGATTCAGCTTTGCTATCATTCCCCAAAGTAAAATTCAACCGGCTGGTTTGAGGCATTTTGAAAACCTAGCAATTTTGCGGCACTTTCATTTATGATTAACGAATTTTGTTCTTTGTCGTTCCTGGCTTCATTAAAATCCCGTCCGTCGGTTAGCTTAAGTCCCATTGTTTTAATTAAACCGTAATCTACCGTATATAGCAGGGAGCTTAAAGCTTTCTTCCTTCCGGCACTAAGCATTACGCGCCTTGCATCAAAGCAGCCCGGGAGGAGGTCGGATGATGTAATAGATTCAACTCCCGGCTCACGTTTCAATGCGCCCTTGAGGCTCTCATAGGCTCATCTTCTGAGCAGACTATCCTATCCACCCTGTAGATGGATTCGCCGTTTTTGTGGAAGTTATCGTAGCTTTCCTCAAACCTCATATATGCTGAAATCAGGAAAAAGCACGTCATGCCAACCGTAAGGCCAGCAATAGTGATAATGGAGTATGTCTTCTTATGAAGCAGGTTTCTAATAGCTGTAGATATATAATTTTTAAGCATTCTTTCTTTCTCTTTCTGATTCCTTTCCGTGAGCTTAAAAGAGCACCAGGCAGATATTTCCCGTTCAGAATGTACGGTTTCGCAATAAAGGTGTACGATTACGGACAAATTCCCTTAAAGAGGCCTTAAAAGTAAAGGCCCCCGGCATATTTAAGCTTTTTTCTTGGAATTAGAGACTTGCGGGCTGCTTCAAAAGTGTATCAGCTGATTATGATCTCTCTTTTTATTCCCAGCTTGCGCATTTTTGATCCCAGAGTTTTTCCATTCAGGCCCAGCAGCTCAGCAGCGCTGTTTTTACCCATAATTTTTCCGTTTGCCGCCCTGAGAGCCGAAATAATATACTCTTTTTCCATTTCTTCAAGTGGTTTGAAAGAAGAGAAATCCTCTTCTTTTTTATTATTTTTAACGAACTTGACGTCCGAAAAGTCAAGTGTCTGCCCGTGAGAGACAATAGTAGCCCTTTCAATTAAATGTTCGAGCTCCCTGATGTTTCCGGGCCAGTCATAATTCATAAATACTTCGAAATCGGTCCGGCTGATTTCTTTTACATTTTTACCCATAGACTTGGCATACTTTTCTGAAAAATGCCTGACAAAAAGAGGCAGGTCCTCTTTGCGGTCTCTTAGCGGGGGAACGGTAATTGGGAATACATTCAGGCGGTAGAACAGGTCGGCCCTGAAGCGGCCTGCTTTTACTTCCTCTTCAAGGTTGCGGTTTGTTGCAGCAATAACGCGGACATTGGCCTTAATGACCTGTTTTCCCCCGATGCGTTCAAATTCTTTTTCCTGAAGTATTCTCAGAAGTTTTGCCTGGAGTTCAAGCGGCAGCTCGCCTATCTCATCCAGGAATATGGTGCCGCCGTTGGCAAGTTCAAACTTGCCTATTCTTCTTTCCACTGCTCCGGTAAAAGATCCCTTTTCATGGCCGAAGAGTTCACTTTCTATCAGCTGAGAGGGGAGAGTTGCACAGTTAACCTTAATCATCACTTTGTCCTTTCTGGATGAAGTGTTGTGAATTGCCCTTGCTATCATTTCCTTGCCGGTACCTGTTTCTCCCAGAATAAGTACCGTAGCATCGAGCATAGAGACCTGTTTTACTTTATAAAGCACGCTTTGGATAATTGTGCTGGAACCGATTATATTCTGATAGCTGTCCTGATGGCTGATCTCATCAATAAGTGAAACCTTTTCCTCTTCGAGCTGCCTTTTGAGTGAGTCAATTTCTTCGTAAGCCGCATAATTTTTCAGCAATACAGAAAATTGAGGAATGAGCTGTGAGGCAAAAGAGAGTTCCAGTAATGGCGGAATTTTCTTGTCAAGGAGTCCCATTATCGATTCAATCCTGCTTCCGTCCTCTGTTGTATACTGTTGCCAGTGAAGCTCATGCACCTGAGAATTCCGGCAGATATGGTCCAGACGGGAGTTTCTTCTTCGCAAGTCTTCAAGCTGACTGTGGTCAATGACAAGGGGGATGCCATCATCCGGATGGGTAATGCCCAGGGATTCGAGTATGGAAAATATATCCTGGTGAGATTCATAAGGGATGTATTCAAAGTTCTCATGCAGCCTGAATCTTACTATGAGGGGACTGCCCTTAAAGAAATTGGACAATCTTGTCTCGGCATAATTGCAGAAGGGATCGCCGACTTCCGGCTTGTAAAATTCCTGCGCTAGCTTAAAGAAAAGGCTTTCCCTGTCTTTTATAGCAACCAGGCTGTTTGTAATTCTAAGGAGCGCGGACTGAAAAAGTTCTCGCTTATGCAGTTCATCGAAGTTAAGAAAATTCCTTATTCCCACGCCTGCCAGGTTTGCAAACTGCATGATGAATTCAAGTTTTTCTTTATCCTCAAAGGGATCTTCGCCTGAGACGCCGAAAAGAAAGAATCCAGTAACCTTACCGCTGCAGCGCAATGGGATCTGGACAAGCTGGCTGACATTATGTTTTTCTATTATATGTCCGTAGGAACTGAACTCGGGCCTGCCGTCCAGGTTTTTTAGTACTTGGGGAGTGCTGTGGCGCACGATCCTGTTCGAGGTAAGATTAAGCCCGAATGGAACCTCATCGATTTTAAAAACCCCAAGCCATTTGTTTTTGTATTCTTCCAGGTCACCCTTAAAGATAACTGGAGAAGTTTCGCTAAAGAAAATAAATGCGTGGGTTTTATCGTTCTGGAACAGGCATATGCCGCCAACGGGTGAATTATACATCTTATAAATCTTGTCAAAAACCGGCTTCATCAGCTCCTCGGGCCTCTGAACGGTTGCAATGGTCTCATTGAGCGAGAGTAGAAGCGAAATGTTGTCTTTTTTCATATCTGGTCTCATAATACGTCATGCTGCTTTTATTTAAGCACTAAAGTTAAGAATGTGCTTAAATAAAAGCAATCATGTCCTTGTTTTGTTGCTAAATACTTATTATCTATCAAAAACCGTACTGGCACATAAACTGAAGATAAACCTGTACTGAAATAGTCAACAGTTAACATATTATTGAAAGAAACGGAGAAAAATTGAAGCCGGAATACAGATTTATTGTTTTATGTTCCTTGATGCTGGCATTAACTTCACTGCCATTAAGGGCACAACGCACTGAGCAGTTTAGTTTTTCCTTAAAAGACTGCATAAGGTATGCCTCTGAGAAGAATAATGACATCAAGGCCGCACGCATAGAGGAAGAGATAGCCCGGAAGAAAGTAAACGAAGTGGCAGGTTCGGGGCTGCCGCAGTTCAATATAACAGGAAACCTGGTAAATAACCTTGAGCTTCCGGCGCAGCTATTGCCGGGGGAATTCTTCGGCGGTGCACCGGGCTCATTCAGTCCCGTTAAATTTGGCACCAAGTACAATTTTACATTTACAGGGCAGGTTACACAGCTTCTTTTTAACGGTTCGTTCTGGGTGGGTTTGAGCGCTGCAAGAGAGTCTGCAAATTATTACGGGCAGAATACAGAAAGCATCTCAGAGCAGAACATCTATGAGGTTTCCAGCGCATATTATCAGACACTTGTAATACAGAAACAGATAAAGCTCCTAGAGTATAACCTGGTTTCACTAGAAAAAGCACTTCAGGATACAAAGCTCAGGTTTGAGAACGGCCGGGCGGGGGAGACGGACGTGGACCGCCTGAATGTAAACCGCAACAACCTGCAGTACCAGCTGAAGAAAGCGCGCGAGGGGCTCAGGCAGTCATATAACGTATTGAAATTTAAGATAGGTATGCCCCTGGAAACTGCAATTACACTAAACGACAGTCTGTATTTCAGCCAGGATTCCCTTGCGGCAGGAAAAATTGAGAACCTGCGCTTTGCGGCTAATGAAGAGGTAAACTTCCAGAACAGGGCTGAATACAGAATGCTTCAGTCGGGCCTGGCACTCCAGGAGCTGAACTGGAAAAACGAAGTGTCTAAAAGGCTACCTACATTAAGTGCATTCGGGAGCTATTCCTACCAGGCGCAGAGGTCACAGGCAGACCTGTTTGATTCACACAAGGACTGGTTTAATTATTACTCAATCGGGCTGCAGGTAAGCCTTCCGATATTTAACGGCGGGCAGACCCTGGCCCGGGAGCAGCAGGCCTCGCTTGAAATAGATAAAATGAAAGAAACTATCAGGAAGACCGAACAGGGAATAAATCTCGAAATGTCAAATGCACTCATCAAATACAACAACGCCTATGACAACATAGAGTCACAGGGCCTCAACACGGCACTTGCACGCAAGGTATACAACAATTCACAGCTCGAATACCGGGAAGGCAAGGCAACGGCCCTGGCGCTGATTGATTCGGAAACAAAACTCCGTGAGGCACAGACAAATTACATTAACTCACTGCTGGACCTCTGCATTGCACGCCTGGATGTTGAAAAGGCAAAAGGCTCCTTACGGGCATATATAAATTCACTTTAACAATATTCATTTTTACAACAAACGAGAAGTAAGAAGAGAAACAGAAAATGAAAAAGAAAATCTTAATAATTGGTTCTGTACTTATTGCATTAATAATTATATCGGCCAAACTGATGGGAAATAAGGCTGAAGTAGACAAAAGGAACAAGACTAACGACCTGAACTTTAAGTCTGTTACTGTGAATGTTGCCAAAGCCGTGAGGCAGGATGAGTCTGCCAGTTTTACACTGGTAGGTACTACGGCAGGTAAAAATGAAGTTCTCATTCAGTCGCAGGGTAACGGTGAGGTAATAAGAATAAATTTCAATACAGGTGACTACGCAACGAAAGGGAAAGTACTGGTGCAGTTAGATGACAGGCTTGCCCAGCTTTCACTTGAAAGGTCCAGGCTTGCTCTTTCAAGAGCAGAGGATGATTACAATAAAGAGAAAAATCTCTATTCCGGGAAGGCATCAACAGAAAGCCAGCTGAGGGATAAAAAGATAGATTATGAGAACGCAAAGATTGCAGTAGAGCAGGCGAAAAAACAGCTGGAATTTACAAAGGTAATTGCTCCGCAGAACGGGTATATAGTTGAAAAGCAGGTTGAAAAAGGTTCACTTGCCGGGCCCGGCACATCCGTAGCCAGGATAGTGGACATTTCGCAGCTGAAGATAAACTTAAGTGTTTCGGAAAAGGATGTCTACAATATTAAAGAAGGCATGAGTGTCAGCGCTTCATCTTCGGTTTATCCGGGTGTTTCATATCCAGGCAAGGTGACATTTGTAAGCAGCAAGGGTGACCAGGCGCATAACTATTCAGTTGAGGTTTCCATAAGTAACAATGCAGCACATCAGCTCAAGGCAGGAACATTTGTTTCTGTGGAGTTCGGCACGGCATCTAAACACAATGTGCTCATGATTCCCAGGGAAGCTCTTATAGGAAGCATCAAGGATGCAAAGATATTTGTAGTAAACGGCAACACGGCACACCTGAGAAGTGTTACAATCGGCAGTGATTACGGCAATTTCCTCGAAGTTCTTAGCGGAATGAGTGAAGGGGAGACAGTTGTTACAGCCGGACAGATCAACCTGGCAGATGGAACACGTGTAGTTACAATAAATAATTAAGAGAGAATAATAATGATAGATTTATCGCTAAAAAGGCCGCTGATAGTTTTTGTACTTTTTGCAACTATTGCTCTTCTGGGCTTTGCCACATTCAGTATGCTGAACATAGATCTTATACCGAAATTTGAAACTAATATTGTAACGGTAGCAACAGTATACCCGGGCGCCTCAGCAAGCGAGGTTGAGTCCTCGGTCACAAAAAAGCTGGAAGACGTCCTGTCGTCACTGGAAAATCTGGATAAAATGACCTCTGTTTCACAGGAAGGTGTTTCCTTTACGACAATCGAGCTCAAGAGTGCTGCCGATCCGAATCAGGCAGTGCAGGATGCACAGAGAAAGATCAACTCTGTGCTGGCAACACTTCCTACAGGTGTAAAATCACCCGTCATCAGCAAGGTTTCGCCCTCTGAAATGCCGATAATGAAAATTGCGGCAACTGCAGAAATAAGTCCTTCTGAATTTAACAAAATAGCAGAAGACAGGATAAAACCGAGGCTTTCTAAGCTCAAAGGCGTTGGAGAGATAACTCTGCTCGGGGGGAGTGAAAGGGAAATAAAAGTTAATGTAAACCGCGACAAACTTAGGTCATATAACCTTTCCATACTCCAGGTGCTCATGGCAATCCAGAAAGCAAACCAGGATTTTCCTACCGGTAAGGTTGAGGAAACAAACAAGCAGTACACGGTAAGGCTTTCGGCAAAATATTCCTCTCTTGAAGAACTTAAGAACACAGCAATTGCAGTATTTATTAACAAAAGCAATGTACTTGTAAAAGATGTTTACGAAGTAGAGGACT
>JBLMYS010000176.1:0-4635 GCA_050258415.1 Acidobacteriota bacterium
CTTTTACTGAGTTCCTTTGCCGCCTTAGGATCCCTGACGACCACAACAGAGGGGTGAAATTCTTTGATTTGCTGTTCAAGTAAGTCTATGTTGGTGTTTACGGTCAGGCCTTCAACCTTAAATCTATCCGGATAGGCTCTGACAACATTCAGGGTGTTAACCCCAATTGACCCGGTAGACCCCAAAATTAAAATTTTCTTCATTTCAGCCAAATATTAAACACCAAAAGTTAAAAAAGTAACCGTTGCAAAGCAACGTAAAAGAACAGCAATCAGGTCAATCATTAAATAAATCTGTGAGTAACAGCCAAAAGAAAGTTTATTAATACAAGAACGTTAATTATGGTTAAAATTGTTTCCAAACCTCCCAGATTCCTGTAAACATCTTCATTTAAGGTGCCCCCGGCTTCCGGGTCAGCTCCTAAAGCCAGCCTTACCTTTTTAGCCTTCGGTATGAGGAGCGCAAAAACAAGGACGATAAGAATTACCATAATAGCCTGTTTTTCAGCCAGCCAGCGGTTGACAGTAAAATTAAAAAATGAATAGTAAGGAATGGTCGATGTCAGAATAACCCCCGTAATAACAATACCCGTCATACCGATTATGCCCGTCAGGTTAACCAAATGCAGATAAACGGAAATTAGTTTCTTTTCCGGGGCGATCCCCTTAGATCTTTTTATGTTTTTCCTTAAGACCAGGTCGGCCGGCACAAGTCCCAGCCATACGACAGCCGAAAGTATATGTATTACAGTCAGAATTGCCTGAAGCAGCATGTTTTTCCCTCTTTAATATATTTTATGAATAAACGGAATAAAACTAAATATTCGGATATGGAATTGCCCTTTCCACCTCCTATTAAGAGAATATATGAAAAATCCCAAAACAGTTAAAATTTAATTTATTTAAAAACAAAAAAGGCGGAGATTTTTTCTCCGCCTTTAAACTCGAACTCCCGGACTAGGGGGAAATTATACCGCGGCAGCTTTCCTGCTATGCGGGGTCTTTCCATTATCCTCGGCAACAGAAAGTTTAACGTGCAAGGCACTGCAGACCTTAAGCAGCGTCATAATGTTTGAATTTATTCCGCTTTCAAGCTTGGAAACCTGCTGCTGAGTCAGTTTAGCCTGTCTGGCTAACTGTGACTGCGTAAGTCCTTTCTTCTCCCTTATCTTAGCAATTTTAACTGCAATATCCTGAAGGAGTTTTTCTTCTTCATAATGCCTTGCGAATTCTTCATTCTCAAGGTTCTCATCTAAGTATTTATCAAAGCTGATCATAGCCTGACCTTTCATTTACATTTGACTTCCCATCATTTGTCTCATAAAAAAGAACATCGAACTGCTTTTTCATATATTTCGCTGATTCGTTTGTTTAGCATCAAGTATGATTGGTGCTGTACAAATATACATCATATATGACGTAAGGTCAAGAAGGGGTCATTTTTTGCCAGGGAGAATCTGCATATAACTTTTACCTTAAAGAACAAACGTTCTGCCGGGCACAAAAAAAAGGCGGAGATTTTGTCTCCGCCTTTAATAGTGTTTTACTGAATTTTTCAGCTTCTCTTGAAGTTGTCGGGGTAAAGCACCACGATGATGTAGTTCTTATTGTCCAGGTACTTTTTCGCTGCATTCTGGACTTCCTGAGCCGAAATATTCTCAATAAGCTTAATGTAATCCAGAATCTCTATCGGGTCTTCGTCGTTGGAATAGGCACCCATAAGGCTGTGGAGCCATACGTCGTTCCTCTTTAAGGAGGTCTCCCTTGATCTGATGTGTGTCTCCCTTACTTTCTGTATGTAAGTCTGGGCGGGACCGAATTTCTGAAGGCTGTCCATCTGTGCAAAAACCGCTTTTGTAAGCTCTTCGGCCTTAACGGGGTCGCATCCGAAAGAGATATTAACGCTGTAACCTCCTTTCGGGTAATGGCTTACTCCGTGGCCTACATGAACGCCGTAGGTTCCTCCTTTTTCTTCCCTTATTACCTCTCGGAGCTTAATATCCAGCACGTCGCAAAGCGCCCTGAGGTCGTATATATTCTGCTGTGTGTATTCAAGAGGCCCGTTAAAGCTTAAGAGGACCTGGCCTTTGGGTTCAATTCCCTTGAATATCTGTTTTTCTATAACGCCCCTGGCGTATTCCATTTTTGTATCCTTCCAGCTTTCTTTTCTTCCCGTTGAAGGAAGGCTGCCAAGGTAAGTTGCAAGGAATGGCTTTATCTTTTCAACGTCGAAATTGCCGACAAAAAAGAACGTAAAGTCCCCCGCGTCGCTGAAGCGGTCCTTATAGAAATTGAACGCTTTCTTAAGGTCTATCTGATCCAGGGTTTTAACCGTCCAGGGAGTTGAGCGGAAGTGGTATTTCCATAGCGTAAGGTTAAATGTATCCTGAAGAGCTGAATACGGGTCCAGGCTCCTGTTCTCAAAGTAAGCTTTCATTCTCCCCTTGAATGACAGGAAAGCCGTTGAATCCAGGCGCGGAGAGGTAAAATGCAGATAAATGAGCTTGAACATGGTTTCCATATCAGCCGCGCTTCCGGAGCCCGAGATCGATTCCTGTATATCGGCTATAGAAGGATCCACCCTTACCATCTTGCCGGCAAGGACCTTGGCAAGCGCAATCTGATCGAACTTTCCTACTCCGGACTCATTTATAATGGCAGATGAAATGGCAGCCGAGACGAAATCGCTGTCCGGAGCAAGTGAGTTGCCCCCCTTTGAATACGATGTAAAAAGGATTTCATCGTTCTTAAAATCCGTTGGTTTTAAGACCACCTTTACGCCGTTTGAAAGCGTAAGTTCCGTTACTCCCAGTTCCTCGCGCCTGCTTTCAGAAGTAATTTTCCCCGGATTGGGAGCCTTATCCAAAAGGTCGTCCGTAACCGTCTTATCGACGTAAGCCGTAACGGTTTCTTTGGAAGAGGCGTCAAATATCTTTGCAAGTTCTTCTTCCTTAGGGATTGCTACGCCTTCTTTTTCGGGCATATTTACCGTAACCACCCGGTTTTCATCGCGTATATAGTCACTGGCCAGTTTATTAATTTCTTCGAGTGTAATCTCAGGAATAAATTTCTTATAAAGCTCATAGTCATAAGCTATACCCGGTACCGGCAGCCCGGTAAGGAAATTCTGGACATATTCGGAGGCATACCTTGCGTTTTCCGTTTTGTCTTTTTCCTTAAAAGCCTGCTCCATATATCTCAGCGTCTCTTTTTTCTGGCGGTCGAGCTCACCTTGTGTAAAGCCGAACTGGTCCACTCTTTTGGCTTCCCTGAGGAGTGTTTCCAGGGCCTTGTTTGCACCGTTATCTTTAATTATGGCTCCCAGAATGTAGCAGCTCTTGGTTCTTACAATATCATAGCGCCCTGAGTAGGCATAAATAAAGGGAGGGTCGGCCTGTTTTGAGAGTTCATGAAGGCGCTTATTAAACATGTTATTATAGAGGTTCTCAACAATACTGCGCCTGTAGTCTTTTACTGTAACTTCAGGCTCAATCGGCCTCATATAGTAAATTGAGATTGAGCTCCTGGAGGCTTCCTTGTCGGAGGCTATTGCAAAGTAAGGCTCCTTGTGATCGGGTATTGGACTTAAAGTGTGCTCTCTTGGATTTTTTGGAGCTTCAATGCCGGAGAAACGGTTTTTAATTATCTCTTCAATTGTATTTACATCAAAGTCACCCACGGCAACAACCGCCATAAGGTCTGGACGGTACCAGTCCTTATAGAAATTTTTCAGAGTCTCATAGTCGAACTTTTCGAGTATATCTTTTTGACCTATCACATTATGCACGGCATATTTTGAGCCTTTGAACATGATAGCGGATTGTTTATCCCACATTCTCATCTCGGCACCGCGCCCGAGGCGCCATTCTTCAATAATAACGCCTCTTTCCTTGTCGATTTCCTCATTTTCATAGCTCACGTTATGCGCCCATTCCTCCAGCACCTGAAAGCCTTTCTCGAGGAGTTTCATTGTGTCAGTAGGTACCTGCAGCATATAGACTGTTTCATCGAACGAGGTATAGGCATTAACCTCGGGTCCGAAGCGCATGCCGATAGATTCCATGAAGTTTATGACTTCCTGTTTTTTGAAATTTTTTGTGCCGTTGAAGGCCATATGTTCAGAAAAGTGAGCCAGGCCATTCTGGGGGTCGTCTTCCTGAATAGCGCCGGCGTTAACTACAAGTCGCAGTTCAGCTCTTTTTTCCGGTTTAAGGTTCTTTTTTATATAGTAAGTGATGCCGTTTGGAAGTTTGCCTGTTTTAATTTCAGGGTCGACGGGCAGTTTACTATCCAGGTTTAATTCCTGGGCGTTGAGGTTACAAAAAAGAAGGATGAAAAAAGCAGAAAAGGATAAAAGAATTCGTTTCATTTTATCTCCGGTATTTTGAAGTATATATAATTAAGACTGAGATCTCAAAATGAAAGGGTTTGTAAGTCCAAGCACGAGAATTAAATTAAGGAATAAGGTGACCAATAACAAGGAAAGGATGGATAATTATCACTTCTTCATAGTCTCGGAGGGACGACTTGTCTGTAGCAGAAGATCCACCACCAACCCTCTCCAGAGCTCCGGAGGAGCGACATGCCTGTAGGAATGGAGAGACACCAGCCATCCCCCAGAGCCTCGGAGAGGCGA
>JBLMYS010000177.1:0-6895 GCA_050258415.1 Acidobacteriota bacterium
CTCTGCATCCTGACAGTATTAACACCCAGGTCCCTCAGGCTTACATTAGCTTCATAGCTTTTGCTCTGGGAAAGCTTTTCCGACATTCTTTTAAGGTAATCGTCCAGTGTGATCAGGTTAGATCTGAGCAGCATAATATTTGCGGCCCATTCGGTAACACCTTCATAGAGCCAGAGGTGCTGAGACATAACAGGCTTTTCGTAGTTAAAATTCCCCACGAGTTCGCTATGGAGTGTAAGAGGGGTAAAAATATGATAGAACTCGTGTGCAACCACCGTACGGAGCAACTCTTTATATTGGGGGCTGAGGGGCTCATCTTCCATCGTATAGTCGGAGCTGAAGGAATGTTCCCACGCGCCGTAGGACATTTTACCGAACCTGAAGAGGAACGTATATTTTTTAACCGGAAGGCCTCCCATAAATTCAGACTCAGCCTGGAGGATATCCTTAATTGAGCTGAGCAGGCTGTCGGAGGTAAGGCGTCCTGAAAGTGAATAAGTATAGACATACACGTCAGTTCCGTCGATGTTCGTTGAGGATTTCGTAAGGCGCCCCAGGAGAATTGGGGAATCGACCACCCTGTCGAAGTTTTCGGCTCTATAGAACCCGTCTTTATCCTTTTCGAGTGCAGTACCGGCGCTCCAGTTTTCCGGGTAATCAAGTTTAATTCTGACGGGTAAGGACTGTCTGCCCTTAAAGTATCCGACAAAGGTCTGTCCATTCAGAAGTGCGTTGTCTTTATCAAGGCTGGAGCCGCACATCGGGTAAACGAAGTTGCTGTCGACGTGTGTACCCATGGTTGTAGTCATCACATATTCAATTTTCCTGACTTTTTCGGGCTGAGAAACCAACCACTGGTTAAGGGAGGAGTGTGTTGTTGTAATTTCACCTCCCGAGGCGTCGAAAGCATGGAACTGTTTAACAAAGCGCCCTATATCCATAGTCTGGTAAGTGCCGGGCGCGGTTGAGGCAAACTGGTAGATATTGTTTTCAGCCGAGAGCTTATCCGGAACAAGTGTAACGTTAATTGTACGTGCATTGCTGGTATCTATACGCACGTAATATGTCTCCTGCGCAGATGATAAAGAAGAAATAAATAGAAATGCAGGGAGTATAAACAGGGAAAATAACTTTTTCATAAAAGCTCCTTTTGAAAAGGTTACTGTGCACTAAAACCGGGAGGTAAGACAATGGAATAATTTATAAATTTGATTAATGAATAACAATATAACTTTCAAAGAAGATAATGATGGTTTTAATTACCCGGCAGAGAGCTCTCAGTAAAGCTCTCTGCCAAAGGCAAACCTAAAGGCGGAGCCGGTCAATGCGCTCACTTAATGAGCATCAGCTTTTTTGATTCCTTGTACTTCCCTGCCTGGATTGTATAAATATATACTCCGCTGGGTAAAGATGAACCGTCAAAGAGTACCCTGTATTCTCCCTGCGGCTGTTCACAATCCACCAGTTTAGATACTTCGCGGCCGAGCATGTCGTAAACTTTCAGCTCGACGTGCATCTTTGAAGGTATTTCATACCTTATTGTAGTTGCCGGGTTAAAGGGATTGGGATGGTTAGGATAAATCTTAAAGGTATTTTCTACGGGTGCATACTTCTTCTGAATAAGAGGGATCTGAGACAAAGCATCAGGATATATATAAAGAGTCGCCCTGGAAGATGCAAAGAGGTCTCCCCTTTTATTGAAGAAGAGTTTTGCTTCAAGGCTGTTAAAGTTAAAATTGCCTTTATTCCATGTCAGTCCGGCATCAGAAGTTATGAGTGAAGAACTCTCAGTTAAAATCACGCCCCGGTATTTGTCATAAAACGTAAAAGCCACAGCATCGGTGTTAATAATTTTCCAGTAGTTGCCGCCGTCGCGTGTAGCATATAATTTTCTTCCGCCTATAGCAAATCCTGTTAATTCATCAATAAATTCCACGTGAGTAAGTTCTTCTGAGGCGATATCCTGTACGCGCCAGTTATTGCCTCCATCAGAGGATGAGTAGATTATTCCGGCCCTGGAATTCTGCCTGTCCAGGCCTCCGGTCCCCCACACCTTCAAGCCGCTGTACATCTTAATGTCATTAAGGAATATATTTGTCAGCGGGGCATATTTCCAGCTATGGCCACCATCTACTGTAATGCAGAGATTAGGATAAGCCTGTACTATAACGCTATCCGGGCTTAAGGCATAGACATTGGATATTGCACCATAACGCCGGGGGCTAATCATCTGCCACGTGTCGCCGTAGTCAGTGGATTTATGCAGCGAGTTCTGCCCCACGGTCAAATACATACAGTTGCCGGAAATGCTTAAATGGGAAAAATCGAGTAAAAAATCTTTAGGGAAGAGTTTAAGAGTCCATGTTCTTCCCCCATCCCGGCTGACAATAAAATTATTGCCTGAATAAGTGAAAGAAACAGCAGCAGCAAGCTGAGTTTCAGTAGACTGAGGCCTGTTATCGAAGGAAACCTCACCGGCATAAACATCACAGTTGGATGAGAGTTTTGAAAAACTTAATCCCGAATCGGTGGACCTGTACATACCGGCAGTTGTAGATACAAGTATAGTATTTTTAGCAGGGATATAGGCCGATGTGTAAAAGCTATTGTTGAAGGATGATTCAAAGTCTTTACCAGTTTCCCAGGACAGGCCCATATTGCCCGTTCGGCGGTAGCAGGTCTTTTGATAATAGGTGCTGTATTCATTTCCAAAGACGATACAGGTACTGTCGTTAATGACTTCAAGCTTGCGGTAGTTTTCATCGGGGAATTCCTGGGTGCTCCAGGTTTTGCCGAAGTCAGTAGTCCTAAGAATAATGCCGTAGGTTTTCCGCTGCTGAATCCTATGAATTCTGCCCGTGGCATAACCTACTCCCGAGGGATTCATGTGGAAGTCTGTATAAAGCACCCCATTGAGTGAATCCGACTCAATTCCGGTATTAAGGCGTGACCATTTGCTGGTTCCGTCGGAACAATACCAGATTGAGGCCCCGTTGTTTGTTTCATAAAGGTTCCCTTTCAGGACCCAGAGTTTAGTTTCGTCCAAAACGTACATGTTGCTGATGAAGCCGTTGTAGATGGAATCCGCCGGTAAAAATTTCCATGTCAGGCCAGCATCGGTAGTTTTATAAAATCCCCCGCCGACCTTAAATCCAACCTTTGAATTGGCGAATCCGACCAGCCAAATATTTGTTTGTACATTTTCCGGAGATACTTTCTGCCAATGATGACCTCCATCGGTAGTTCTGAACTCTCCGCGCGCTATATCAGCAATATAACCCGTAAGAGTGTCTGCAAAGGAGATGCCACGGGAAGCAAAATCCCCAATGCCCACATTTTCAAAAGGAGCGTACCAGGGATAAAAGGCAAAGGAATTCCCTCCGTCATCTGTAGAAAACACCTGGCCGGCCTCGCACCAGAAATATGCCTTATTACCTGCAACGCTCGTGAAATAAGCTGGAATCCTGGGAGGGACAGGTGCAACAGGGCGCCAGAAGCTCTGGGCAGATGCAACAGACTGCAAAGACAGGAGGATTAGCGTAATATAGAGAATACGGTTTTTCATCTATTACCCTCCTTGTAAAGGACTATATCCTGGTGCAGGAGTAAATTACGGAAAAGTGCAACCTGCATCACAAGGGGTCTGTATCCTCTCCGTTTTACAAACAGGTAGACATAATTGCCAAGAAAACTTTTATAATATTCCGTATAGTCACTGTTAGACACAAAAACTGAATCGCCCACAAAAGCCTCACTGAAAGGAAGATAATACTCCCCCCTTGAATTTGCAGCCGCATTGGGAGTGCCGAGGTCGCTTACAACAAACATGCTGCAGGAGGCGTTAAACTGCTTTCCACTGTCGCTCAGGGCGGAAAAGCTGATTATGTAAGGTCCGTTTTTCAGCTTCTGATCTTCAACAATGTTATTGAGTTTATACTGGTAAAGTCCCCCCTGGTAGTCGTCTGAATAGACGTAAGAGGCTTTAGTCTCTGAGGATCTTGTAACTGAAATACCGATGTGTGACTTCCCGGGGAGTGCAAACTTGATATAGGTGGAATTATAAACAGGGTTAGGATAATTCCCGAAAAAAGTAAAATCTAAGCCAACCGTCTTATTAAGCCTTTTGGGAAGACTTGCTTCGAAGTAAGGACCTGAATTGCTGGCAGGATAATACAAATAATAGCAGTAGATATTAACACTGTCCAGTGCAACGCCGGATGAATCAACTATCCTGCCGGCCAGTCCATTCGTTATCTGCTGTTCAGGTTCGGCAGGATCACTGCACGCAGAGATAAGTATGGGTAGGATTACAATTAGGAGAAAGGCAGAATACCGTCTGATTCCTGGAGAGAATAAGGGATTTGGGCTTTTCATTTAGTTGACCTCTGTGTTTGTTTGGGGATAACATTATCACAGTAGAAATACGGCAATAATCCCTCCGGCTGTTACTTAACCAGTTAGTAATATTGCTAAATACTTTATAAGTCCTAGAACGCCTTCCGAAACTTATTTTATTTTTTTGTAGAATGCCAGTAATTTTTAAATCCATTGTCCGCAGATCACACGCTGAGTCCAAACTATTGTAACGAACAGCTGAATTCCAGAGAATTATTGCTTTAGAGCAGTAAAATAAGTTGAAATGTCGCATTTAATATTTTAATATAATTAATACACCTTCTTTTATGCTTCAGCATTTTGTAAAGAGTTTTAACTAATGATTTTATATTCAGGAAAGGACTACTATGAGGTACGTGTTACTTATATTTCTCTTTTGTATTACTTCCCTATTATTCCCGCATGACTGGTATGAAAGGAGCACCGGGTCTACGAAGGATCTCCTTTCTGCCTCGGCGCCTGACGACAGTGTGGTATGGGTCTGCGGCAAGGAAGGAACGCTTCTTCTTTCAACTTCAGGCGGACAGGCATGGAGGAACATGACGGGCAATCCACTCATAGGCAATAAAGACCTCCTAAATATATTTGCGACTAACGCCAATAATGTCCTTGTTACGGCCTCACCCGAGACTGACCCGAATACACATGAGACCACCACTTATATTTACAGGACTTCAGACCGCGGGCGGTCGTGGAAACAGGTATTTTCGCAAAAAGGCACGCAGGGACTGGGGATTTTCATGTTCGACGGCAGGCACGGGCTTTTCTACGCAAACCCAATAAATGAGAAGTGGCAGATATGGGTTACAAGCGACAGCGGGAAAACCTGGGATTCCACGGGCGTAAGGTTAATGGCAGGAAGCCCCGGTGAAAAAAGCCGTCCGAACTCATTTGACGGGAACCAGGGCTTCAGGACCTTCCGTTTCGGAACAAATAACAGCAGGTACTACGAGACGCTGGATTATGGGAAAACATGGAAGACCGTAATTGTGCCCGGAAGCGGAAACATAAATACAGTTGCCTTCTCGCCCGATTCGGGCTACGCCAGGCAGTACGGGCTTGTAGCAGGAACGGGTTTATACAGGACTTTGGACAGCGGGAAAACCTGGCAGGAAATGACTTCCTACGCCCTTGGAAAAGGCGAAATAGTAAGTATGATACAGCACGACTTCTGGGAGGTAATAGTAATAAGGGAAAGCCCTGAAGGTTATCCACAGTATTCCCTTTATCAAAGTTCAAACTTCGGTGAAGACCCGTGGAATATAACTTTCAGTGCGCATGACAAAAATGAGTACACTTACCTGGCAAACGCCCGGGAAGGAGGATGGCTTTTCTGCATCAGGAAAGGTGGCTGGCTGACTGTGGGGCAGCACAAATTTGATCCCATTTTTACAAATGTGAAGAATGAGGCTACTAATCCCGGGGAATATTCTCTAAGGCAGAACTTCCCTAACCCATTTAATCCTTCAACCACTATCAGCTACTTTATTCCAAAGGAGGGCTTTGTTGAAATAAAAATTTATGACATGCTGGGGCGTGAAGTTTCAACTCTGGTTCGTGGCATACAGGCCAAGGGAGAGCATAGGGTGCAGTTTGATGCCTCCAGCTTCCCGGGCGGAATTTATATTTATTCATTGCGTGCGGGGAATTATAAAGCAAGCCGGAATCTTTTGTTGCTGAAGTAATTATAAAGGGCGGAGATTAACTCTGCCCTGCCATACTAAACCAGGCAGTTTCGACATAAACGCCGAAAATATTCGACCATTTTGCCGAAAGCCGTTCATTCCAAAAGCAAAAGAGGAGAAAAAAGGGCAAAATTTGGGTGGCACAAGTGTTGCATCTGAATTATATCATAATCAACACTTAAAGGAGAAACATGAATGAAAGCAACCAAATTTAACGCTATGCTCCTTGTTACTTTATTACTTATGACCGGCAGCCTGATGGCACAGCACGGGCACTTTCGTCCCGACTCGCTTGCTTCAGTTACTGTTACGGGAAAAGTAATAGTTAAGACCATAACCAAACAGGATACGCTCAAGTGGAAGGACACCGTTGTAGTCCGCCAGTTCACAAGGTATCTGCTCGACACGGACAATAATGGAACTGCCGAGTATGAACTGAACTTTGGACCCAAATGGTACAAGCCTGACAGCAGCAGTGCCGTAAGGCCTCTGGATGGCGACGTAGTTACGATAAAAGGCGGGCAGCCAAGCCGTCTTACACGTGACAGTCTGAAGCTTGTAGTCGTTTATGAAATAAACGGGCTTTTCTGGCGGGATCCTTTTGAGGCTTCATGGAACAAGATAGGCAAAAACTCACACGACAAATTCCATGGCGGCAAGGGTCCGAAGGGCTACGGATTCGGCTTTATGCACGATTCCATTACAACCGTTACTGTATCGGGAAAAGTGTTTGTTGATACAACGTTTGTCAATGAACGTTTTTCAATCGATACCAATAACGACTCGCTGCCTGAATACAGTCTTAACTTCGGACC
>JBLMYS010000178.1:0-2561 GCA_050258415.1 Acidobacteriota bacterium
ACTACGGGAATATCAATAACCTCTTTTATCCTGTCTATCCACTCCCAGGCCGCGTCTCCCGAATGCCCCTGCTGCCTGGTGCGGCAGTGGACTGTCAGAGCCTTGGCTCCGGCGTCTTCAACCATCTTTGCAATGTCCAGGATCAGTATATTCTCGCTGTCCCACCCGATGCGTGTTTTGACTGTTACAGGAAGGCTTACCGCATCCACAATCGACTTAACCATCTTCTGCATATAAGGGGGATCTTTTAAGAGTCCCGCCCCGGCGCCGCGGTTTGCAACTTTCTTAACCCAGCACCCGGCATTAATGTCAATCATATCGGGGTTTTCTTTTTCAGCAATGCGGGCTGCCTGAACCATCGATTCTATGCTTTCGCCGTAGATCTGTATTCCAACGGGCCTTTCTTTATCCGTAATTTTCAGCTTTTTTTGTGTCTTTTGCACCGAACGTATGAGTCCCTCGGAGTTAACAAATTCCGTATAAACCACGTCGGCGCCGAAGCCCTTGCATATATTTCTGAACGAGAGATCCGTAACATCTTCCATTGGAGCCAGCAGAAGAGCCTTTTCTATTTCAATATTCCCAACCTTGAACATACTTACATACCACTTTCAATATTATTAATAATTTCTTTACTATTAGCCATTTTGGCATATTTTTCCGCGTTTATGAATTTAATGCTGAAGAAGAAAGTCAGCAGCATGAATGCAGCACCCGTTAAGAACGGGAACGGATAGCCCAAAAACTCGAAGGCAAATCCACCCCATAAGGGGCCAAGGACTCTTCCCAGTGCTGAGAGCGACTGGTTAATGCCTAAGATCGCGCCCTGCTCGTGCTCTGAGGAATATTTGCTTATCATGCTTAAGACCACCGGCTGTATAATGCCTGTCCCTATTGAAAGAACAGAAATTACAATTGCCACGCCCAGGAAATTTCCTCCGTATGGAAGAAGCCCAAGGCCAAAGATCATGATAAAAGTACCGATCAAAATAAGCGTTTTTTCGGTAAACTTTTCCGTCAGCATCTTTATAAATCCGCCCTGGATTATAGCCCCGACAATACCCATAATTCCAAAGAGGTATCCTATCTGCTGGTTCGAAAGCTGATAGACCTTATAGCCAAGTAAAGCAAACACACCGTAAATTGTCGCGCCCGAAAAAGTAAGGATAAAGAAAAGAAGAATCAATATCCCCACATCGGGATGTTTTAAGGTCTGAAACAGCCCTTTTATATCCAGAATCTTTGTGCCTGCAATCTTTACCTGACTGGTCTTTTCAACATCAATTGTTTCCTTGAGGAAAAGGAATGCGAAAGTAAGAGCCATGGTTGAAAATGCTGCGCTTGCAAAGCCTGTAAAAGCATAACCGTAATGTGAAAGGAGTCCGCCTATCATAGGTCCGAATACAAATCCCAGGCCGAATGCCATTCCGATCATGCCCATCCCCTTGGATCGCTCTTCCTTTGTCGTAATATCGGCAATATATGCCTGTGCAACTGCAATATTGCTTCCGCCAAGACCTCCGAGGATTCTGGAGATCAAAAGGAGGAGAAATGAGTGTGAAAAGCTGAAAATTACGTATGAGCTTGCCGTTGATACCAGTGAAAGAAGTATCACCGGGCGTCTACCGTATTTATCGGAAACCCTTCCCAGAATGGGATTAAAAATAAACTGAACGAATGAGAAGCTGGCAAATAAAATTCCTATTGCAAAGTCGCTTATACCGAGATCTTTAGAAGCAAATGCAGGAAGTATCGGTATAAGAATTCCAAAGCCCATTAAATCTATGAACACAGTCATAAAAATGACTGAAAGTGACGTTTTCTTCATATTTATTATTTATCCAATTCCCTTATGATTGCGTTTGTAATTTCATTAGTTCCAACGTAGTTATCGGGGTTAATGTCGCGTGTAACATATTTCCCTTCGGCAATAACCGTTGCAACGGCCTTTTCAATTCTTCTGGCCGTATCCATTTCGCCAATTGATTCGAGCATCATAACGCAGGCCAGAATAATTGCGCAGGGGTTAGCCAGGTTCATTCCGGCAATATCGGGTGCGCTGCCGTGTACGGCTTCAAAAAGCGATACATCGGGTCCGCGGTTAGCGCCGGGGGCCATGCCGAGGCCGCCAACAAGTCCGCTTGCGAGGTCAGAAAGTATATCCCCGAAGAGGTTTGTAGTTACAATAACGTCAAACTGATAGGGGTTTAAGACCATCTGCATGGCCATATTATCAATAATCTTGTCGTTAAACTGAATATCGGGGTATTCCTTTGAAATTTCCCTTGCGATATCGAGAAAAAGTCCGCTCGTATACTTAAGAATATTTGCCTTATGGACGGCGGTAACCTTCTTTCTGCCCCTGTTTTTAGCGTATTCGAAGGCGAACCTGAGTATCCTTTCGCATCCGCGCCTGGTAACAATTCCTATTGTCTCTGCAGCAGAACGCGAAGAATCGATATAATGTTCAATTCCCGAATAAAATTCTTCCAGGTTTTCCCTGAAGATGACCATATCTATATGGTCGTACAAAGTTTTAATGCCCTTATATGTTTTAGCCG
>JBLMYS010000179.1:0-15626 GCA_050258415.1 Acidobacteriota bacterium
GGCGTCTGCTATAATAAGGCCGTACCTATTGCCATGGCGGCCCTTACAGGAAAAGAGATTATTGTGCCGCCGGAGCCGGGGCTTATGGGCGCCTTCGGCGTGGCGCTTGAAATTAAGCACCGCCTGGAACTGGGACTCTTAAAGGAAGAAGAGTTTTCTTTGGACGAACTCATTCACAGGACAGTCGAATACGGCAGGACTTTCATCTGCGCCGGAGGAGCCGAAAAGTGCGACAGGAAATGCCCCATATCCATGATCACAATTGACGGCAAAAAGTACCCCTTCGGTGGCGCGTGCAATAAGTACTATAACGTGCAGATGAATATAAAAGAATCGGACAGGGGAGAGGACCTCATAAAACTGAGGGAAAAGCTGGTATTTGAAAAATACCTCTGCACACCGGAATTAAATGAGAATGCCCCAACTATCGGCGTCTCCAGATCGTTTCTTACAAATACTTTATATCCCCTTTATTATAATTTTTTCACGCGCCTGGGCTTTAAGGTGATCCTTGCTCAGGAATCCAAAACCACGGGCGTGGATAAAAGGGAGGCCGCCTTCTGCTATCCCGTCGAGCTCTCGCACGGATTTCTGCAGGACCTCCTGGATAAAAATCCGGACTACGTATTCCTCCCCCACATAAAAGAGATATATAACCCCGGAGAGGATAATCTTCCTAAGAAAACATGCGTCCTCATGCAGTCCGAAAACTATTACCTTAAAGCCGCCTTTAAGGATGAACTGAAAAGTGTCAGGGTGCTTGATCCCGTGCTGGACTTTTCGGACGGCTATGAAGCTGCGGAAAAAGAATTTCTGAAGATGGCCCAAAGTCTTGGTAAAAGTAAAAATGAGGCCTCCAAAGCCTACCGCTTTGCTTGCGCAGAACTTAGTAAAATGTTCAGCGAGTTCAAAAAGGCGGGGCGTGAGGTGCTGGCCTCTCTTGAAGAGGACCCTGAAAAGTTTGCGGTCGTAACTTTCGGACGGAGCTATAACGCTTTTGCCCGCGACGCCAACCTGGGTGTGCCGCAGAAATTTTCCTCCCGCGGAATTACCGTAATTCCTCACGACTTTCTGCCCTATGACGACATGGAAAGCTATAAGCACATGTACTGGGGCCTGGGGCAGCAGATCTTAAAAGGCGCGCGCTTTGTTTATGGCCACCCGCAGCTTTTTGCCTCATATATTACAAACTTCAGCTGCGGCCCCGATTCATTTATAATCCCTTACTTCAGGAATATAATGGGGAGGAAACCTTCCCTTACGCTTGAACTCGACAGCCATTCTGCTGACGCGGGAGTAAATACAAGAATTGAAGCGGCCCTGGACATTATTAAAAGCTTCCGTGAACTTAACCGCAATGAAACGTTTTCTGAAGAAAAGCTGAACGGCTTCAGGCCGCTTGAGGTGTTAAGCGAAACAAAAATTGTGGACTCCGACGGACGTGAGCTTCGAATTACAGATCCATCCATAAATGTTATGGTTCCCAATATGGGAAGGCTTGCAACAGAGGCCTTTGCCGCGGCATTCCGCCATGAGGGAATTAACTCTTCGCCCCTTCCGGAATACAATATGGATACCCTTACAACAGGACGCGGCAACACGACCTGCAAGGAGTGCCTCCCGCTCATACTTAACGCGGGCTCAATGATAGAATATTATAATTCGCGGAAAAATAAGGACGAGAAGACACTTTTCTTTATGGCTAAAGGCGATGGGCCCTGCCGCCTTGGGCAGTACCACGTCTATCTTGAGGATATAATAAAGAAAAGAAAAATGCGCAACATTGGCGTTTATACGCTTTCCGATGAGAACTCATACGAAGGACTTGGAAACAGGTTTGTTTTAAGAGGCTGGGCCGCAATTACAATAGGTAACCTGATGACGGAAGTTTATAACTCCATTCAGGCGCTTGCGGTGGACAGAAAGAATGCCTCAGCAGTCTTCCGTCATGAATACGATAAAATATTAGATAAGCTTGAGCATGGCACTTTCGATGAATTTTACCGTCAGCTTGAGAGTTCGGCTCTCATTCTAAACCGGATTGAAAGAAAAGAATCCATTCACGAGGCAAAGAAAGTTGTAATAGTTGGCGAGATATTTGTCCGCCACGAGGAGTTCTCAAGGATGGATCTTCTGGACAGGCTAATTGAAAAAGGTTTTGTTGTAAGGATTGTGCCGATAGGGGAATATATCTATTATTCCAATTACCTGGCGGCAAAGGAGAATGCCGGAAGCAAAACTCCCGCAAAAGACAAACTGAAGTTTACAATACGCGATTACGCGCAGAAATATGTTGAACGCAGGATCAGGAAGATACTCGGAAAATCGGGCTTCATAGAGTTTGATATGCCGGAGGTTAAAGATGTGCTTAAAAAAGCCGAGCACCTGGTAAATCCCGAGCTTGCGGGAGAGGCGATTCTTACAATTGGATCGGCCATGCGTGAGATAATGGATCACGTTTCGGGAGTGATTTCACTAGGCCCGTTCGGGTGCATGCCCTCGCGTGTAGCCGAAGCGATACTGAACGTTGAAATGAACACCATGGGCAAGCTCATTGCAGAGAAGAGGAAAGTTAACACAGATGAAAACGGCGACCTCCCGTTCCTTGCAATAGAAACCGATGGCAACATATTCCCGCAGATAATTCAGTCAAAAATTGAGATCTTCATGCTTCAGGCAGAAAGGCTTCATGAAAAGTTAAAGACAGCGGATAAGACCATTGCTGACAAATACAAAGACGCCTTCCACAGGCTCATAAATAACATTTCGGGCAATGCCGGTGCAGGGGAGCCGGAAGAAATTCCCGCCCTTATTTCAGAGGCGGATTAAAGCCGGGATAGTGGAAATTAATGTTTTTTATTACGATTATGATTAAATTCTTTGCTTAAAAATTAGAATTTGACCCTAGAGGAGTTAAGAATGGATAACGATAGAATCCAGAGAGAAATTGAGTTTCATAACGATAGATTCGGCAGTAATGAGAGTACAAGAGAAAAAGTTGATCAATTTTATTCTGTCATGCGCGCGGCAACTGAATATTATACCAGCAAGGCGTCTTCATACTGTAAAGATAAAAAATTGCTTGAATACGGCTGCGGGACCGGCAGCTATTCACTCCAATGGTTAAAACTGGGAGCTATCGTATCAGGAATCGACATTTCCGACGAAGCGATTAAAATAGCGAAAAAGAATATTTCCGGGAGCGGGTACAATGCGGATTACTTTGTAATGAACGCCGAAAAGACAGAATTCCCCGATAATTGTTATGATATTATTGTCGGAAGCGGGATTCTTCACCATTTGGACTTAAATAACTCCTTTGCTGAATTATTCAGGCTGTTAAATAACAATGGTCATGCAATATTCTTAGAGCCGCTTGGCCACAATCCATTAATTAACCTATTCCGCAAGCTTACGCCTTCAATGAGAACAGAAGATGAGCATCCATTAAGGGAAAAAGATTTGCAGTTAGCCAGAAAGTATTTCTCCAGGGTTAACGCTGAATATTTCAGTCTTTTTACATTAATTGCTATTCCTTTCAGGAGTTCAAAGCATTTTAACTCCATACTTTCATTTTTAGAAAAGATGGATAGAAGTATAATGCGCATATTCCCGTTCCTGAAAAAACATTCCTGGGCTGTGGTGCTGGAATTTGTTAAGCTTTAAGCGTCAACTTAATTTATAATCCTAAGAATTCATTAGAATAAGGTTAAGAAAATAAGAGCATATATACATGTCCATGTTACAAAGCCGCGAAGCGGTGCTCTGCCTATAGAAAGGACCTCACCCAAAACATCTTAGCGCCCTGAGGGGGCGCTATGTTAAAATGATGTCAGGAACCATTTCCTGACATCCCCTTTGTCCGACTATGGCGGACGCATTCTTCTCAAATAATGGATTTTGCAATTCCCATTTCCCCTGATCAAAGATTCCTTTCACGAAGTGATTTGTCGGTAATGTTCATATTCGTACGCTCGTGTTACGCAACCGTGCAGTTCCCGGATTAATAGTCGGGAAAATTTGCTGTTTTTACGGGCACGATAATTGATAGGAAAGTTATTAAAAACCAGGGATAGTATGCTGAAGAACTTTTTCCGGATTATTTACAGGGACCTGTCCAAAGATAAAACCTATTCTGTTATAAGTATAGCAGGTTTATCGGCCGCAATCTCTGTTGCTATCGTCATAATCGCCATCAGCTTTTCATTTCTCACATTCAACAGGTTCCATGAGAAAGGGGAGCGCATATACCAGGCTTTCTGTAAGACAGAATATCTTAAAGGCGGCATAGAATACAACCGTACGATGTCTTGTCTTTTGGGCGAGGGACTTAAAAATAAATTCCCGGAAATCCGTAATGCCGTAACTGTTAAATCCGATGATCCGCTGATGTTTATATCGAATGACAAAAAATTTGAGCAAAAGGGTATATATTCAGACGCCTCGCTTTTTAAGGCCTTTACTTTCCCTGTTATTAAACAAACTGCCAGGGATATTTTTACTGATAATAATTCAGTTGCCATTTCTAAAAGCGTTGCAGAAAAATATTTTAACAATCCTTCCGATGCTATTGGGAAAAGAATAATTCTAAGACGCTCCTATCAAAAAAAGGAAGCTTTCGTTAGTGCCGTTTTTGAAGATGTGCCGAAGAATTCATCTTTAAGCTTTGATTATGTCCTGCCGCTTAAAGCACTTTTGGCCGAGCATAAAGAATATAAGGCATGGGGTTACCTCTCTGCAGATACATATTTTGAAGTAAATCCGAACGTGAATATCGATGCCTTAAATAAAAAGATTAAAGACTTTATCCATGAACAAAAACCGGGTTCAAACGGGGAACTGTTTCTATACAAATTCAGCGATGTTTTCCTTAAAGCCCCTGACGGCAATGGATTAGATATAAATGTTGGAATAGATATACTGCTGATAATTGCTTTTATTGTTCTTGCAGTTGCCGCAATCAATTTTATTAACCTGGCTATATCAAGAGCTGCCGAAAAAACGAAAGAAATAAGCTTAAGGAAGATAATCGGAGCCGACAGAAAATCTCTTATTATCAGATTTATGACTGAGAGTTACATGCTGGTTTTTATTGCGGTTCTGCTGGGCCTTGTCCTTGCTGAAATAATTATTCCTTATATCAATGAAAGCTTTAACGGTATCATTACTTTAATAATTCCTTACAGGAATTTATACTTTGTCCTTTCAATTGTTGTATTATGGGTAATTACAGGACTCCTGGCCGGTTTTTATCCGGCTCTATATCTCTCATCATTATCGCCAATGTCACTATTAAGAGGTTTTAACAGCCCCGCAGGTAAAAGAAATGTCCTGAGGAAGAGCTTAATTGTTGTTCAATTTATCTTTTCCACGTTTTTTATATTTATTACTATTGTTACAATTAAACAGATAAATTATATAATGACTAAAGATCATGGTCTTAATATCAAGCAGATAGTAGAATTCGGGCTGACAGAAGAGCTTTCAAAGCATATAAATGCCTTTTCAAATGATCTGAGAACTAATCCCGGTATAATTAATGTAACATACGCCAGTAATGAACCGACCTGGGTAGAGGGAACCACATCAGATCCCGAATGGGAAGGCAAACCTAAAGGCATGAACGATATGTTTCCCGTGATTACAGTGGGAGACAATTTCCTTAAAACCTTCGATATTAAGGTTATGAAAGGAAGGGATTTCATCGAAGGGGATTCTCTTGACACCAGGAATTTCATTATAAATGAAAAGATGGCCAGGGTTATCTCAAAAGAGAACCCTGTAGGAATGGGAATGTCCTTCTGGGGAGACCATGGGCAGGTCGTTGGTGTAGTAAAAGATTATCAGAATACCAGTTTATTTTCGGGGGTTACGCCTGTCATAATCAGGAAGAGACCGGGTGAAGGTAATTTATGCTTTGTAAAGGTCCATATAGAGAACTTGAATGAGGCCTTGAGGTTTCTGAAAGCGGCTTATGGGAAATATGAGAAGGAGTATCCGTTCAAGTATTATTTCCTGGATCGGCGTTTTTTGGAGAAACATTTAATAATGCAGCTCTTCAGGGGATTCTTCGGTATTTGCGGCATAATAGCAATAATAATTTCCTGTATGGGTTTGTTCGGACTGACGGCATTTTCCATTCAGCAGAAAACCAAGGAAGTAGGCATTAGAAAAGTGTTGGGAGCTTCTGCAGTTTCCATATCCATGATCCTTACAAAATCTGTAATCAAGCTTGCTATCGTAGGGACAATGATAGGGCTTCCTGCCGGATATTATATTTCAAAACTTCTGCTTCAGAGCTTTGTTTCCAAAACCGAAATTGATGCCGGCATATTTCTGGTAGTTGTTTTTATCGTAATATTTCTAGCTTCAGGAACGGTTATATTTCAGGCTTTAAGGGCGGCATTAACAAATCCCGTTAATAGCCTTAGATATGAATAAAAAATAGTGCCCGGAATCCATAGCGCTCCGGAGATCTCAGATTTCAATTTATTAAAGGGATGCCAGGTTATTAAATGATGTCATGAACCAAGAGTCTGACCGGGAGATTGCTTTTCCAAATTTAACAATTCTAAATATCTGAGGTGTAATTTGAAAAAAGACTGTTTATTAATTATGGCTCTCATTGGATTTATTTGTACTCCCCGGCTATTAGCTCAACCCAAACAAATTATAGTTAACCTGGTGCCTGTTTTTGAAAACAGACCTTTCTCATATTCTCGTATTATAGCGTGGTCATATACAGATTCTTCTGTGAAATATTCTGGTATTCCCAAAAATATCCTTGCCCCTGGTATTAGAGAATTTAATTATCAGCGCGGACTTTTTTACTATCAGCTCTTTAGGCAGCACAAACTGTCCGAAAGAAAATTTGCCGAACTTATGAAAACAAGAAAAATTGATACGACAAAACTAACAATCCTTCCAGTAAAACAGCATTTAGCTGCTATGATTGGTTTTGATAAAGACAGTAACTATGTTGTAATACTTGATGCGAATTTTAATAATGATTTTAGCGACGATAGTTTGTTTGTATATCCACGGCTTAGCAGGGAAAAGCAAAAAACGGGGTCTGAAAATATTCCCTGGCATAAAGTCGATTTTGAATACTGGGATGGACATAATATAGTAGAGAAAAAAGTCGATCTGAGAGCAGATCCTTATAAAGGCGGACTAGTCTTTTCAGATTCAGTAATGAACAAACTTTTCCTTGGTATTTCGATTAAAGAACATCTAAAGGGAAATTTTTCCGCAAAGGGGAAAGATTACGAAATAAGGATAAGTAATGGCTTTTGTTCAGCCACTTATGACAATCTTGAAGCAGATGATTTTCTCTTTGGGATGAAAGACAGCATCAGGGAAAGTAACAGAAAAACCAGGCTGCAAAGCTATGAGGAAATCCTGAATCTTGATGGCTGGCAGTATCAAATATCTTCAGTTTCCGCGGATGCAAAGACTCTGACACTTGAATTCAGGGGAGTCAGTAACAGCATTGAAGTGGCTGAAATGGGGGACTCTGCTCCAGAAATTACGGCAAACACAATGGACAATTCAGAATTTAGCCTTTCTGAATACAAAGGTAAGTATGTACTGCTTGATTTCTGGGGAACCTGGTGTGTTCCTTGTTTAAGTGGAATTCCAAAACTTAAGCAGTTGTATGAAAAATTTCAGAACAAACCATTTGAAATAGTCGGGATAGCGGTTGATGAAGATGCCCAAAAGGTAAAAAAGATTGTTAAGGGAAGGGGGATTCCGTGGACACAAATCTTTCAAAACATAAATGATAAATCCAATACCTCTATTCAGTATAAGTATAAGGTGTCAAAATATCCTTCAACATTTTTATTAAATCCGGAAGGTAAAATAATAGCTATAGATCCGGATTATGCGGAAATAGTCAAGCTACTGCAAACAGAATTTTCAAAACTTTAGAATTTCCTGGTCAAAGATGGGGCGCCGGGTCCCCGGGAACCGGAAACCCCGCAATCCCCCCCGCGCCGCGGTTAGCCTGCCCGTCTCCGACGAGGCCGCGCCATGTTTTTTCGGATACGTGAATTTGATTGGAAAATCCATATACGCCATAGCTGATATAAAAAGTGAAAAATCTTCAGAAAATTTTCCGAAACCGCCCCTCGTCACCATATATACATATAGAACATAAATTAAAAATACTTGACAATAATCGCGTTTTTCCCAATTTTCATTGCTGCTGTTATTTCCCTGTGGGACTACAACTTAATTGAATGTGTAACAGAAACCGCTGGAAGTTAATACCAAATAAAAGTTGGAAATTATAGTAATAAAAACAGAATATTAAACGAATCTCCAAATTCAATAATAAATGAGATTGTCAGTGACAAGAAAATCCTTCCTTTTAATTTGCTCCATTTTTATTTTTACGTCTGTATCTAATTCCCAAAGCAAGGAATTACAGAGTTGTTCAGGTCCTAAATATCTGGTGCCCTGCGGCACTTTGTCTAAATCCGACTCTACGGAGTATTTTGCACCAGGACTTATGGACCATAGCGAACTGGATGCTGCCTGGTTAAAAGAAGAGATTAAAAAAGAAGAAACTAAGTATTGGCTTGCTGCTTATGCAAAAAAGCACATTGAAGAAATATTTGCTTCCTCGTCTGTTACTCCAGCTGAACTTGAGAAGATTAGGAACAGAACATTAAAACAATATTCTGATAGCTGGAATTCCATCGAAAGCAAGATATCTCCTGAGGACAAGATTTATTATTATTCTACTCCGCGCGAGTATTGGACATCGTTGTCTGGTCAGGATGGACTTGCAGTGATTAGAAATTGTAAGGTTGTTTATGTTTTGACATTAACTCAGAGCTAAAAAAATCATAAATTGAATAGACTAATGCATAATAGAAATTCATTAAAGTACCTCAGCGAAAGTGCACTGATTATAACAACACTTCTCTGGGGCGCTACGTTTGTTATTGTTAAGGGGTCACTTGCAGATTCATCCCCGATGCTTTTTGTCGCTCTAAGATTTCTTATAGCCTCAGTTGTCATGCTCCCCTTTGTCTATAAAAAGCTGCTCCGGATAGATAAAAAGACATTTTACAGGTCTGCACTTCTGGGTGTTTTTCTCTTCTTTGAATTTGCCCCGCAGGCAGTCGGATTAAAATATACCTCTGCAACCAAAAGCGGATTTATAACCGGGTCCTTCGTGCTCTTTACTCCCATAATGCAGATGCTGATTGAAAAGAAAAAACCCGCCTTCGGCGCAGTAGCAGGGAGTATAATTGTGGTTTTTGGACTTTTATTTCTGTCTGCTAAAGCTGTTCCCGGATCAGGTGTACTACAGTCGGTATCCGGCCTTCTGGGTGATCTTGGCGGTAATTTTAACGTTGGTGATTTTCTTACACTTATATGTGCTTTTTTCTTTGCGGTACAGATTGTATACCTGCATAAGATAAGCAAAGAGATAAACTTTCTTCTCCTTACTTTCTTTCAGGTTGCGGTTACAAGCCTCCTGGCATTCCTGTTTTCGGCCGCGCTTTCAGTGACAAATATAGAACCTGTTCATTTTGAGCTTACTGGAAATCTCGTATTCGGACTTCTGTATACGGCGCTGTTTGCATCGATCATTACTTTTCTGCTGCAGACCAGGTTCCAGAGGGAAGTAAGCCCCGTTAAGGCAGGTATCATATATTCGTTTGAACCGGTGTTCTCAGCAATTTTTGCATACATTATGCTTGACGAAAGAATCTCAGCTCTAGGTATAATAGGAGGAATACTGATATTTTTTGGATTAGTTACATCTGAGGTGCTGGAATATTTGAGGCGTAAGGGGACAGCTGAAAATGAGATTGAAGTGGATGAGGCCTAGGTTGTGACTGGCACAAGCATAACTGAAATTTACACTAGCGGGATACTTTCCCGCTTCTTTTTGGCCTTGTCTCAAAAATAATTTACTCTTTCAGCAACATTTTTCTTTTTCCGGCGTCTTTAATATAAACAATCGGAAAGGACTTGACTACTACTCAATCTGAAGGCCGAATGGAATTTAAGTTTTATTATGCAAAACATAAGTCCAAATTGTACTTTTATGTATTCAGAATGCTGAATGATAAGATGCTTACCGATGACATTGTGCAGAATGTTTTTATTAAACTTTATGAGAATATGAATAATATCAATAACACAGAATTTATAGCATCATGGATCTATAAAACTGCAAGAAATGAGGTCTATAGCTTTTTAAGGCATAAAAAAAGAAAAGCCGAAGACCTGCTTGACGACGAAGTGCCGCTGTATTCTGAAGCGCTGACTGATGAAATGGATAACGTCGAACTGAGGGAAATCATTATGTCGGCACTCGAAACAATCCCCGAAGAGCAAAGGGAGGCTTACCTGCTGAAAGAATATTCAGGCTTCAGCTATAAAGAGATTGCCTCTCTGCAGGATATCGATGAAGAACTGGTCAAAAGCCGCCTTTTCCACGCAAGAAAAAAACTGATAGCTAAACTGTCAAAGTTCGTTTTACAATAACAGGAATGATCACATGAAATGTGAAGAAATTCAGGAAATGATAAGCCAGTTTAATGACGGCTCCCTGGAAACAGAAAAAGAAGCCTTCATATTTACACATATGTCTGTATGTCCTGAGTGCAGGGCTTTCTTAAAATCTGTTAACACTCTTAGCTTTTCGGCTCAGACGGAAGAATTCTATTTCCCTCCCGAACTCGATGAGAAGATCATCAGCAGTACCGGGAAAAAGAAAAAGGAAAAGCACGTTAACATTTTTACCATGAAATATCCCGCGTATGTACCCTTTTCATTTGGAGCAGCACTTATACTTTTGCTTTTTCTGCTTTTTAAGTCAACAGTTGAATACAGGCAGGAACTTCATGAGGCTATGGACAACATGCAGCAGCAGAACAAGCAGATCCAGATGATACTGAACAGCTATCCTGAAATTCAGGTCCGCCCTAAACAGGTAAATGAAATAATCGTCACTAAAAAATTGTGAGGCAGCAAAATGAAGCCCAGGTACAGGTATTTAATAGCAATAAGCATCATTGTGCTTGTATTTATAATTGGATTGGTTGCAGGAATGAACATTATCAGTCGTCCACGTCCGAATCCTGCTCCATCTCAATCTTCTTCTTATATTAAAGCACATGAAACTTTTCTTACTTCAGATTGGGCAAAATCCTTTTATTCCATTTCAGTGCCTCAGGATTATTTCGATGCAAGATACCTGAAAGAAACGGCACAGATCATTATCGGAGACAAGAAGTTCCTTGATGTAGTAAATAAGTCCATACCCGTAAAGACAGTTTTTGATAACTGTGGAGAAGGCACGCACGAGTTTCATTTTATTTTTCATATTGACAAGGATGGAAATGCGGTCGATTGCAATATCCGCAAACTCATTAATACACCGAAAGGTGCGGGAGTAAGAAATGCAGATTATTTGATTCAGGGTAAAACACTCATTAATAATCTTGCCTCAAAATATCAGCCCGGAGTTTACCAGGATAAAAATGTCAACAGCCTTATGATAAAAGAACTGGTCCTCTATGTGGATAAAAATGGGAATTCCAGAACAGGCTGGAACTACTCCGAAATACTGCCCGGAATTTCCATGAAGCCTTACAATTATGAGTTAAAAACCAACCGTGGTCCCCGTCTTGGTAGAGATCTTGAAGAATACAAATCGTCTGTTGATAAAATGCCTGAGTATCCCGGCGGAACACAGGCCATGGCAAGGTTCATAGAAAAAAATATCATTTATCCTGAAGCGGCAAAACAGGCAGGTGTTGAAGGGAAAGTTATTGTAGAAGTCTATATTGATGAAATCGGCAGGGTTACTTACGCAAAAATATTAAAAGGCATCGGCGGCGGCTGCGAAGCTGAGGCGGAAAGGGTAATCGGACTGCTGAAAAATTTTCATCCCGGAGTGGAAAATGGTGCCCCGGTCAAAACCAAAATAGCCATTCCTTTCAACTTCAGTATAGGGTAATTAATTAATTTAAAGGATGTCATCCACCGCGGTAGATGACATCCATTTCGAATGTTTTAGACTCATCAGCAAAAATTATTAGCAGTTAACATTTCCCCGGATTTCTAAAAAGGTCACAACAAATATTCATTTGCTTAGTTTGTTAACATTCACTAAGTTTGTCTAACCTTAAGATTTCAAGCATATCTTTACAGGAGAACTATTGAAATAAATTTACTGTATTAATTCTTTTTCAAAATACTTGAGGATTAAAATGCAGTCAGATATTTCATGTCTCAGATGCCTGTTTACCTTCTGCTTTAATTCAAAAATTTCCCTTTTCCCGATAGCAAAGCAGGCCATACTTTTCTTTTCTCTTGTTCTCCTGTTATCCATCAAAATTTCAGCACAGAATAATCCCCCAAAGATAACTGGCATTATTGCCGAAGTAGATCCCCCTAAAAAGTGCATCCATATAAAATTTGATTTGTCTGACCAGGAAGATGATAACATTTCTGTTACCTTGCGACTTTCAAATGACGGTGGTAAAACTTTTCCATTCCAGGCCGATTCAATAAAAGGAATTGCAGGCTATCCTGCCAGCCCCGGCAAAAAGGAAATATTCTGCTACTACAACCCGATGCTTATTAATCCCTCATTGGATAATTTTGCCCTGAGAATTGTGGCTGACGACATGTATAAAATTCCAATTGAGGACATGACTTCAAAAGTGGATACTCAAAACCTGAAAACAGATATGGACCTTATTACGGGAATAAGACATTACATAAAAGATCCACTCCATCTTCAGGAAGTAAAAAACCTGATTGAGCAAAGATTCCTGCAGAGTAATCTGCTGACGAGTAAAGACGTGTTTGATTTTTCCGGTTATTCTGCCTCAAATATAATTGGAGAAAAGCAGGGACAGATAAACGAAGATACGGTTTATATCCTGTGCAGTCATTTTGATTCAGTTCCTCAGGGACCCGGGGCAGATGATAATGGCTCAGGCTTAGCAGGCATGCTTGAAGCAATGAGAGTACTATCCTCAGGCAATTTCCATAATACAATAAGGTTTATAGGATTCGACCTGGAAGAATTGGGACTAAAAGGCAGCCAGAGGTATGCAGCAAACGCATTGGCAGCTTCGGAAAAAATTGCCGGGGTTATTGATTATGAAATGATTGGATACTTAAGTGAAAAGCAAAATTCACAGAGCTTTCCCATTGGCTTTGACAGACTTTTCCCCGATGTATATGCAAGCTCCTCGGCCCAGGGTTTCAAGGGTAATTTCATTGCTAATGTGGCAAACAATAATTCTGAATCCCTCAGATATGAGTTTGAAAGCTGCGCCGGCAGATATGCCCCTCTGTTAAATACAATGTCACTTTCTGTAACAGGGAATGGTGAAACGGTCTCTTTTTTCAGACGCAGTGATCATGCGCCTTTCTGGGATAATGGATATAAGGCACTGATGCTGACGGATTGTGCTGAATATAGAAATCCAAATTATCACAAGGTAAGTGATACAACAGGTACACTTGACTTCAGCTTCATGGCAAACATTGTAAAAGCTACGGTTGCCACAATTGCCACCCTTGCAAAACCGGTCCATTGCACCGTTGAAGTAATTAAAGGCTCTCAGCTTACTTCTGTTTCGGAATATCATCCTATTTCCAATTATGAACTAAGTCAGAATTATCCTAATCCGTTTAACCCGGTAACAACGATCAGCTATTCACTATCAAAAGAATCTCACGTAGAGCTTAGGGTCTTTGACATGCTGGGCCGTGAGGTATTAACCTTGGTAGATAAAGAGCAGAATGCTGGTAATTATAAGGTTCAGTTAAACGGATCATCCCTGCCTTCAGGAATATATGTATACACAATTCAGGCAGGTCAATTCAGGGATTCAAAGAAATTGGTACTCTTAAAGTAATTCTTAAAACCTTGTTTTGTAATATGCAGATGCCGCGGTCAGCGGCATCATATTGATAGCCCCCGGGCAAAGCCCGGTGGGACAGGCGCAGCCCGGCGGGGCGGGGCGATCCAATCAATTTCCGGCGCTGCGGCCAGCTGCGCTATGTATTTTTATCTAACCTTATGCTATATCCGGAACCTGCTTTAAGAACCCGTTTATCGTGTCTTCAGGCATTTCGTAATTCTCTAACTCGCCTTTTAAGAATGCATCGTAGGCGCCCAGATCCAAAAATCCGTGCCCTGACAAATTGAACAGTATGGTCTTGGCTTCGCCCGATTCTTTGCAGAGCAGCGCCTGCTCAATTGCGGCCTTTATTGCGTGTGAACTTTCCGGTGCCGGCACAATTCCTTCTGTCCTTGCAAATGTTCTTGCGGCCTCAAATACATCATTCTGCTGATATGCCTCGGCTATGATAAGTCCCTTGTTGTAAAGATGCGAAACAATTGGCGACATTCCGTGGTAACGAAGTCCTCCTGCATGAATCGAAGGGGGAATGTATTTGTGTCCCAGCGTGTACATCTTCATCATTGGCGTCATTCCTGCTTCATCACCAAAGTCATACGTGAACTCTCCCTTTGTAAGCGTCGGGCACGATGCCGGCTCTACCGCAATTACCTGCAGGTCTTTCTTCTCTCCGGCCAGTTTGTCCTTAAGGAAGCTGAAGCTTAATCCCGCAAAGTTGCTTCCTCCGCCAACGCATGCAATTACAACGTCCGGGTATTCACCGGCTTTTTCCATCTGAAGCTTTGCTTCTTCACCTATAATTGTCTGGTGCAGCAATACGTGATTAAGAACGCTTCCTAAAGCGTAGTTTGTGTCGTCTCTCTGAACAGCCATTTCAACGGCTTCACTGATCGCGATTCCAAGGGCTCCCGGTGAATTCGGATCCTCGGCAAGGATCCTTCTTCCTGCTTCTGTAAGGTTTGAGGGACTTGCAATTACATCCGCCCCGAAGAGCTGCATGAACGATTTCCTGTAAGGCTTCTGCTGGAAGCTTACCTTTACCATAAATACCTGACACTCCAGCCCGAAGTGATTGCATGCCTGCGAAAGGGCAGATCCCCACTGTCCGGCTCCTGTTTCAGTTACCAGTCTTTTAATTCCTGCTTTCTTGTTGTAATATGCCTGCGCAATTGCGGTGTTGGTCTTGTGGCTTCCTGAAGGATTGGAGCCTTCATACTTAAAGAAAATCTTTGCCGGGGTCTTAAGATACTCCTCCAGACGGTATGCCCTGATTAAGGGACTAGGACGGCTTATGGCGTACATGTCCAGTACCTCATCTGGAATTTCAATGTATCTTTTTGTGCTCATTTCCTGCTCGATTAACTCCATCGGGAAAATTGCCGAAAGATCATCCGGTCCTGCGGGCTGCTTTGTAACCGGATTAAGAGGCGCTGCCAAAGGCTCGCCCAGGTCGGCTAAAATGTTGTAGTAATGAATCGGCATTTCTTTTACGTCGAGGTTAATTCTGTTCTGTTTCATGGTGTAGTCTCCGTTATAAGTTTTTTATTAAAATTGTTTTTCTTTAAGTCGCTTCAGGTCAAAAAAAAAGCCGCGAATGATGCTTCACGGCTTTAAAACGAAAAAGCCGTGAATAGTTGTTTCACTATTCACGGCTATATTAAAATCTATATAGAGTTATGCGAAGAATAGTGAAACGCAGTTGTTCCACCACCA
>JBLMYS010000180.1:0-22258 GCA_050258415.1 Acidobacteriota bacterium
GTTAAAGGAAGATGTGGATCTTACAATTTAAGGGGTGGAGATATGCCTATATTAATAAATCTGGATCTGATGCTGGTTAAAAGGAAGATGACGTTAACCGAATTATCCGAAAAGGTTGGTGTAACGCTGACAAACCTTTCCATCTTAAAGCAGGGCAAAGGAAGGGCGATACGTTTTTCAACGCTGGAAGCAATCTGCAAGACTCTTAACTGTCAGCCCGGCGATATACTGGAATATGTCCCGGATTCAGCTAAAACAGACCAGTAAATTATAACATATGAGAGAGAATCCAGTGGGAGTCAACGACTAAGAAGTTTATATTGATGAAATGATATTAAGGGATGTCACCAACTGTGGTAGATGACATCCCTTTAAAAATTTATTATTGTATCTCTTCTCCCCCAAGCTGTGTCTTTATTGCACTAATTAAGGGGTCTGTTTCTTCTATTTCAGGCTCGGGCTCAGGGGGCGCCTGAACACCGGTTTCGGTATTATAGCCGCCGGATTCTTCTCCTGAAGCCCCATCGGTAAAATTAAAGATGAAGCTTTTACCGAAAACGGCTTCAGTCTTCTCAAGGAAGTATTCCCTTAACTGCATGATAATTTTTCTGTCGTGCACGTCTTTAATTTCCACGTTCAATTTCGAGCCTTCCATGCTGAAGAGCTTCATGTTCTGAAGCGCGCTTCCTACAATGAATTTCTCTTCATTGACTTCCTTTACAAAATGATTCCACTTTGCCATGACATCATTAAATGTCCCCATCTCACTTTCAGATGTCTTTACGGGAGTAGCCGCTTTTTCTTGTGTGCCGTTACCATCTTTTCTTTCCTGGGTTGGAGCTTTCGGGGCTGATGGCCTGTTAAGAACAACAGGAACGTTCTTTTTAACCTCTTCCAGGTTCGCAATGGCTTCGCGGATGGAGGCTGATTTTTCAAGTCCTATAAGGTGGCATAAGGCAACTTCAATTAAAAGCTTGTGGTTCTGCGTAAACCTGAGTTCCTGCTGTGTCTTGTTCAGATAGTTCATTATCCTTAAAAGATCCCCTTCGGAGAACTTATCCTTATAGGCCAGATATTTCTCCTTAAAAACTTCTGCCGTCTCGATAAGCTTTGTCCTGCCAGTCAGAACAACAGTCATTATGTTCCGGAAGTGCTCAACGAGGCCGTTCATGAAGTCTATAAAATTCCACCCGTTCTCATAAACTGTTTTTGATACTTCGAATGCCGCGAGGAATTTCTTATCCAGTATGGAGTCTGAGATAGTAAAATAGACCTCGTCGTCAATAAGGTTAAGCATCCTGGCAACAGAAGAAGCTTCAACCTTATTGCCGCTAAAGGATATGATCTGGTCGAATATGCTCTCAGCGTCTCTTAAGGCGCCGTCGGCCTTGCGGGCGATGATTGTAAGCGACTGGTCGTCAATTTCTATTTTTTCGTTTTCGGCAATGTTCTTAAGCAGGCTCTTTATTGTATCGAGCTCAATTCTTCTGAAGTCGAACCTCTGGCAGCGTGAAATAATTGTAAGAGGAACCTTATGAACATCCGTAGTAGCAAAGATGAAGATTGTGTGTTCAGGGGGCTCTTCAAGCGTTTTAAGCAGAGCGTTAAACGATTCGTTGGTAAGCATGTGAACTTCATCTATGATATAGACTTTTGACTTACCCTTCGTAGGAGCATACTTAACAGATTCCCTTAAGACCCTAACCTCTTCAATTCTTCTGTTCGAGGCGCCGTCAATTTCAATTATGTCGAGCGACTGCGAGGTGTTGAAGCTCTGGCACATTTCACATTCATTGCAAGGCTCAAAGTCGACCGGGTTCAGGCAGTTTAGTGTCTTGGCTAAAATACGTGCTGTTGTAGTCTTACCAACGCCTCTGGGACCTGCAAAAAGATAGGCATGAGCTATTCTGTTATTCTTAATAGCATTTTTCAGTGTAGTTGTAATATGTTCCTGTCCCACAACATCTTCAAACCTGTTGGGGCGCCATTTTCTTGCAGTTACGATATAGCTCATATAAACTTCTTAAATATTAATTGTTAAGTTCCGGCAAAGTCAGATTACCGGATGTGTACCACTAATTTTTTCAAGCACCAGATGCCCTAATGCCTCAAGGTACTTTTTATCAACTTCATTAAATGAATTGTATGATGTGCTGTCCAAATCAAGCACTCCCAGGAGTTCACCACCTTTTATAAGCGGGACAACAATTTCGGACCTGGACAAAGAGTCGCATGCAATGTGCCCGGGGAACTTGTCGACATCGGGCACAATTACAGTTTCTTTTTTCTCAGCCGAGGTTCCGCAGACCCCCTGCCCTATTTTTATCTGTGTGCAGGCGATCTTTCCCTGGAAGGGCCCCAGGTAAAGGAAGTCTCCCTTTTTTAAATAAAACCCCACCCAGCTGATCTTGGGAAAAGTCTGCTTTAAGGCAGCGGTAAAATTTGAAAGGGTTGTAACCGTGAAGTCATCGCTGGAAAGGAGGTTCTCCACCTGAGGGATGAGTTCACGGTATTTTTCTTCATCAGTAAGACTGTTGTTTATTTCAATTGTTTCAGCCATTTTTCAGCTCTACTTCTTCCGCTTTGTCTTGCTGGCCTGATTTGACTTTCCTGTCTTCTTTGAAGCAGCTGCTTTTGTCCCGGTTGCTTTTGCCCCGGTTGCTTTTGTCCCGGCTCCTTTAGCCTTAACACCGGCTTTGGCCGACGGCTTATCTTTCCCGAAAACATAAGGTATGGCTTCAAATATCTTACCGATGGAAACTATGGTAAGGCCTTCTTTGACCTCGGGCTGAATTTCAAGCAGATCCTTTTCATTATCCTTCGGAATGAGGACCGTCTTCATGCCGCTTCTCTGGGCAGCAAGGAGCTTTTCATTTAAGCCGCCTATCGGAAGCACGTTACCTCTTAAGGTAATTTCGCCCGTCATTGCAACGTCATTTCTTGCGGCTTTGCCGCTGAAGGCAGAATAAAGTGCCATTGTCATTGTAATGCCGGCCGATGGACCATCCTTCGGAATTGCGCCTTCGGGAAGGTGAATATGGACTTCCTTCCCCTTCTGGAAGTTTGCCGGAAGCCCCAGTGCCTTTGCGTTGCTCCGGATAAAGCTTAAGGAGGCCATTGCAGATTCCTTCATCACGTCGCCCAGCTGGCCTGTCAGTGTAAGCTTTTCAGGTCCGTTCATAATGGTAGCATCGACGGACAGGATTTCGCCTCCCACGCTCGTCCATGCAAGTCCTGTAACGCTTCCAACTCTCGGTTCAAGGCTTGCCTTCTGGCGCCTGAACTTTTCGACGCCCAAAAATTCCACAACCTTCTCGGGAGTTATCAACTGCCTTTCAGCAGATTCCTTTTGCTTTCCGCCGTTGGTAGATTTATTAAGTACGATCTCCCTTGCAGTTTTCCTGCATATATTAGCCAGTTCACGCTCCAGGTTTCTAACGCCTGCCTCGCGTGTATAGTCTGTTATTACCTTTGTTACAGCCTTGTCCTCAAATGTAACAGCCCCGTCTTTAAGGCCATGCATTGAAAGCTGCTTCGGGATAATGTGGCGCCTTGCTATCTGGAGTTTTTCATGTTCCAGGTAGCCCGGCAGTTCAATAATTTCCATTCTGTCCTGAAGCGGAAGCGGTATATTGTATTTAACGTTTGCCGTCGTAATAAACATCACCTGTGAAAGATCATAATCCAGATCCAGGTAATGGTCGTTAAAAGTATGGTTCTGCTCCGGGTCCAGAACTTCCAGCATTGCCGAGGAAGGGTCGCCCCTGAAGTCCATACTCATCTTGTCAATTTCGTCAAGAAGAATGACAGGGTTAATGGTGCCAGCCTTCTTCATGGACTGTATGATTTTCCCCGGCATAGAGCCTATATAGGTTCTTCTGTGGCCGCGGATCTCGGCCTCGTCTCTTACGCCTCCCAAGCTTATGCGTACAAACGACCTTCCGATCGCTCTTGCAATGGACTTTCCGAGCGAAGTCTTGCCAACTCCCGGAGGTCCCACGAAGCAGAGTATCTGACCTCTCATCTGCTGCACCAGGTTAAGAACCGCAATGTGCTCAACAATTCTCTCTTTCGGCTTTTCAAGTCCGTAGTGGTCCTCATCCAGGATCTGACGGACGTAATTTATGTCGAGGTTATCCTTTGTCTTTTTATTCCAGGGCACATCGATGAGCCATTCGAGGTAGTTACGGATTACGGTTGACTCAGGTGACATGGGAGGAGTTTTCTTGAGCTTATTCAGCTCCTCATTAGCCTTCTCCTCTGCGTACTTGGGCATTTTAGCCTTTTTAACCTTATTTCTGAGGCGCACAAATTCAGGTGTAGCCTCATCCTCCTCACCCAGCTCATCCTGCAGAATTCTTATCTGCTCCTGAATGATGAACTTGCGCTGGGTTTTGGCTATGTTCTCCTGGACTTTATTTTCAATTTCCTTTTCGACCTTTAATATATCTATTTCGGAATTCAGGATTTTTATTACCTCATATAGCTGCTCTTTAATGGTAAAGTTCTGAAGGATCTTCTGTTTTACCTCAATATTCTGCGTCAGGTTGGCAGCCACGTAAAAAAGCTTCCTGTCTGGTTCTTCTATATTTTCATAAGCGCTGATGGCCTCAGTAGGAATTGTGCGGTTGATCTTCACATATTCCTTAAAGAGGTGTGTCATCTGCCTTATGAGGGCGTTCATTTCAACAGGATTTTCCTCCTTAGGCACAATGATTTCAATCTCTGCCTCAAAGAAATCCTTATTATCTGTAAAATGCAGGATTCTGCCTTGTATCAGTCCATCCACCAATATTTTCATAAGTCCATTTGGAAGCTTCAGGATCTGAATGATCTTGGCCACAGTACCCTCGGAGAAGATATCCTCTTCCTTGGGTTCTTCGATATTTGCCTTCTTCTGAGCCGAGAGGAATATGAATTTCGAGTTTTCGAGGGCATAATTTGCAGCCTTAATCGACTGCTCACGTCCTACGAGGACCGGGAAAATCATATACGGAAATATTACGTTATCTCGGAGAGGTAAAACAGGCAAGACTTTGGGCACTTCGCTTAAAATGGAATTGTCGTTTTCTTCTTTGCCTTTAACTTTGTCTTTAAGACTCAAAACTTTTAACTCCTGCGTATGTTTTTAATTTCTGTGTAAATATACCAAATTTCGCTTCGGCTATCAAGGAATGAAACGTCCGCCAATCGGTCACTTCCAGGGGGTGAAATTGGGATAAAGGGGGTGATTTCGGGTTTTTTGAAGCCCCATTAGGCAGATTATTCTTCTCTGGCGGAATTTCCTCCAAAACGTCAGGAATTTTTCTTAAATTATATTTTATTCTGAACGATTAAGAAGTGGCTATGGATGATATATTAAAAATAAATTATGAGAAGTATTCCCTGGATAACGGTCTTGAGGTAATACTTTACCCGGATAAGAGCCTGCCAATTCTGGCAGCCAATATCTGGTACAGAGTGGGAAGTGCAAATGAGACCAAGGGTAAAACCGGTTTTGCTCACCTTTTTGAGCATATGATGTTCCAGGGCTCGAAGCACGTGCCCAAGCAGATGCATTTTAAGTATATTCAGGAAGCCGGGGGTAACCTGAACGGTTCTACAAGCACCGACAGAACAAATTATTACCAGAGTCTTCCTTCCAACTACCTGGAAATGGTGCTCTGGCTGGAATCTGACAGGATGGGGTTCTTAATCCCGGCACTCGGGCAGGATAAGCTGGATAACCAGATAGACGTTGTAAAAAACGAAAGAAGGCAGCGCTACGACAATACCCCTTATGGAATGGCATGGGAGATAATTTTTTCGAACCTTTATCCTGAGAACCATCCCTACCACTGGCCCACAATAGGCTATATGCAGGACATTTCAAATATTACGCTCTCGGACGTAAAGAATTTCTTTCATAATTATTATGTGCCCAACAATGCCAGTCTTGTAATTGGAGGAGACATAAATATCCCCAAAACAAAAGAGCTGGTTGAAAAGTACTTCGGCCCAATTCCAAGGGGCAACGAGGTAAAAGAGGTTTTTGCGCCTGAAGTTTCACTTGAAAAGAACATCAGTCTCATTCACGAGGACAACGTCCAGCTTCCGAGGATATATTTTGCATGGCACACAACAAAGGCCTATACTGATCAGGATGCTGCGCTCGATATTTTGTCTTATATACTTTCAAGCTCAAAGAATTCGCGTCTTTACAAGACGCTGATTTTTGAAGAAGAGATTGCGCAGGATGTATCGGCCTTTCAGCATTCGGCAAAGTACGGGGGCTCTTATGTCATTGTTGCAACAGCGCGCCCCGGAATAGCCCTGGACCAGATAAAAGAAGAGATATTCAGGCAGCTTAACCATTTAATTGAAAACGGCATCAGTCCGGAAGAAATGGAAAAGGCCAAAAACAACATCAAGGCATCGTTTATATTTTCAATGCAGAACTTAAATTCGCTGGCCAATCATTTAAATGAATATAATTTTTTCTTAAAAGACCCTGACTCATTTCATTTTGACCTGGAACGTTACCAGAAAGTGGATGCTGAGGCGATAAGAAACGCGGCAAAAGAGTTCCTCACGAAACCTTATGTAGAGCTGAGAATAATACCCAAAAGAATTACGCAGGAATAGCACATGGAAGAATTAAACAGGACTAAAAAACCGCAGCCGAAGGGCAAGATAAGTTTTACGCTTCCCGAGATTGAAAAGTTCACGCTCGATAACGGTCTGGAAGTTTTATTTGTAAGGAAAGAAAGGCTCCCAATTATTCAGATGAGCCTCATAATTGATGCCGGAAGCAGGTTTGATCCGAACGAGAAAAAGGGGCTTTCAATTCTTGTAGCCTCCCTTTTAGATGAAGGAGCCGGAGACTTAAGCTCACTTGAGTTAAGCAATGCAGTAGAATCGCTTGGTTCGGTGCTGTCAGTTTCTTCGGACCCCGATGCCATGTTCATATCGCTTCTTTCCCTTTCAGAAACCTTCGACAAGTCGCTTGATCTTTACTCAAAGGTAATCACAAAGCCTCATTTAGCTGAAGAGGACCTGCAGAGGGAAAAAAGGAAACAGATCAACAGGATCATACAGGCCAAGGATGACGCGGGCTACATTGCATCTGTTTTATTTGAAAAGCTTGTCTATACAGCGCACAGTCCTTACGGCCTGCCTGAGATGGGTTATACTGAAACAGTGGAAAGAATTAACAGAGGTGATATACGGCTGTTTTACGAGACCCTTATAACTCCTCAGAACTCAACTCTGATTGTTGTTGGCAGTATAGACAAGGAAATTCTAAGGCACAAGCTGAATATTGCTCTTGTGGGCTGGCACACTCATATAAAACCTATAATAAGCGTGCATAATCCCCCAAGGGAAAAAACGCGCCTGTATTTTGTGCAAAAGGAGGATGCGGCACAAAGTGAGATACGAATAGGCCATCTTACAGAAGGGCGGCATAAGTTTGACTTTTTTGCAAGGGCACTTATGAACTCCATTCTTGGGGGGCAGTTTTCAAGCCGAATAAATCTGAATCTGCGCGAGGATAAGGGGTATACGTACGGTGCCCACTCAGGTTTTAACTACAACAAGGTAAACGGTTATTTTTATGTTTCGGCTCCCGTCAAAACTGAGAATACAAAAGATTCGATAGTCGAGATCTTAAAGGAACTTAAAGGCATACAGGTTTACATTTCGGAAAAGGAGTTAAAGTTTGCAAAGAGTTCGCAGGTAAGAAAATTCCCGGCGCTTTTTGAGACCTACGGGCAGATCGGGCGGAGCCTGGCCAACTTGATAATTTATTGCCTGCCGGATGATTATTTTAATACTTTTCTGGATAACATAAAGAAAGTAACGCTTGATGAGGCCTATGAGGCAGCCCGTAACTATATTATCCCTGAGGAACTGGTGATTCTGGTTGTAGGCGACCGCGACAGTGTAACGCCTCAGCTGGAAGCCTTGAATTTGGGTCCCGTTACAGAGCTCGACAGGGACGGGAATGTGATTGGGACAATTTGACCTGCGAGTGGTTATTTAGGCACAGACAGAGAGTGAGGGCGGCCGCCGGCCGCCCCTACAAATTTTATTATTTCTTCTGCTTTTTGGGCTGGGACTGCTTTTTAACCTGTTTCTGCTTTTTAAGTGGGGCCTGTTTCTTTACTTGCGTCTGCTTTACTTGCGTCTGCTTTGCTTGTCCCTTCTTTGTTTGCCCTTTCTTAGTTTGATCCGGTTTTGTTTGGGCCTGAGATGTAGCCACAGGGGCGAGCCCAAAATTCAGCTGCGAGGGAAAAACAAATTTGCACCCTTTTTTCCTGTAAAGGTCAATGGTTTCTTTTAATTCAAGGAAATTCTTTGCAGTTACAACAAATACCCTTTCAGCTGAAGCGCTGCTTTCGCAGTAATAACGGAACATCGACTCCAGGTCCTTGTCTTCCCTGCTTTTTACTTCAGTAAACGTGTTAAGGGGAACGAGGTTTAATTTTCTTTTCTCAAAAGCACTCTTTACCACCAGATACTGGCGCGATTTGTAAAGATCCGAGGCATCGTCAACAAGATATAACTTTGAATTGCCGAAGGCTCCCAGTATTGCCCTTACGGAAGTATTAAGGCGCTTATCACTGTAATCCTCAGCAAACTTGAAGCGGACTTCATCTATTTTATCGCCAAGGAGGACGATGTACTCCTTATTCTGCGAGACAATTTCTTTTGCAGCTTTTTCAGATTTTTCCGAAGGGCTCAGTATCAATGTATAGTTTTCAGGAAGAGAAAGGAATTCCGAAAATTCCTTGTCGTTTAACTTGTCAACGTCTTTAACAATAAAACCTATTGTTGCAGCACTTCTTGTAGCCATGGGATCGGTTACAAAGTCAGCCTGAAGCATCACACTTTTTTCCCGGAGGACTTTAATTGAAGTGGTCCTTTCCTTCCTCATCTCCTTTGCAGTAATATTAAGCCCGTGCTCTAAGAATCTTCTGTTCAGTTCGTTTAAGATGAGAGTAACAGGAAGGTCAGCCGTAACTTTAACGTTGTAGTTAAATGTGGCATCGCCCGATTGGTCAGTACCAACAGGTTTTCTTTGTATCCAGCTTTTTTCAATACCAAACTCGCAGACTGCATCCTCAAAGAGGCTATTAATTTCACCTGCTGTCAGAACATTCTGCCCGGGATATGGTAATCCGGGTTTTACTTTATGGAAGCGGTCCACTAAAATATTGCCTAAGAGAAGCAGAAATGAAGCAGCTAACAAGTATACGATTATTTTTTGTTTGGTATTCCCCATTTGTACTAATTGGAATTTATAAGCCGAAATTAAATTGAACGTAAATATATAAATTCCGGATTTCATATCACAGCGGTTTTAAAGATATTAGTTGGGGGAAAAACTTTGGATGGGGAAAACGGGCCGGAAACTCAAGTTTCCGGCCCCGCAGATAATAAATTATTTTCCTGTAAAGAGAGGTTTTCTTTTTTCCATGAATGCCAGTGTGCCTTCCTTGAAATCTTCTGAAGAGCAGCACTCTCCAAAGAGTCTGGCTTCTTCTTCGAGTCCATCTTTTTGTGAAAGGTGATGAGTTGAGTTTACGGCTTTAATTGCCGCCCTTACTGCCACCTGTCCTTTTGATGCGATTTTCCTGGCCATTTCCATGGCTTTGGCTATCAGTTCACTCTGCGGCACCACTTTGTTTACAAGTCCTATTCTGTAGGCTTCCTGTGCATCTATCGTGTCTCCGGTAAGTATGTATTCCATAGCCCTTCCGGAGTTAATGAGGCGTGCGAGCCTTTGTGTTCCGCCGTAGCCTGGAATTATGCCCAGGTTCACCTCAGGCTGGGCGAATTTAGCGTTTTCAGAACATATGCGAATATGGCACGAAAGGGCCAGTTCGCAGCCGCCGCCGAAGGCATAGCCGTTAACAGCCGCAATGACTGGTTTCTCGAAATTTTCTATATAGTTAAAAATATCCTGCCCTCTTTCTGAAAAAAGGAGCCCTGTTTCCTGGTCAAGCTTATTGATTTCCGTGATATCCGCTCCGGCAACAAAGGCCTTCTCCCCCATGCCGGTAATTATTACGGCGGAGACATCGTTATGCTTTAGAAGAGAAAACACCTGTCTTAATTCATTCATGGTTTGTATATTAAGAGCATTCATCTTCTCCGGCCTGTTGAGCCTGACAACAGCAACGTTTTCATTTACCTCAAAGACTACATTATCGAAATCCATTTTTTCTCCGGCTAAAGTTAAATATTTATAATCCAATAAAAATCGGGATTCTCACCCTGATCTCCGCTGCAAGATATTCATTTTTCGGATAGTAGTTATAAGAGCCCATTACTTCCAGAAGGAACATGGACAGGCCTGCTCCTACATGAAAGCCTGCTTTTGTGGAGCTTTCAAGATAGTCACTTTTACCTGAATCTAACTTAAATTGATGAGATTTTTCGAAAAATGCAATTGAGCCGCCGAATTCGGCAGTTGGAACTAAAAGCACTATATCCTTTACAACAGGAGGAAAAAATATCCTTGCTCCCAGATTCACCGGAATCAGGTTTGTTGTAAGCGAGGAGTAATCGCTTATTCTGTAATAGCTTACTGCACCCGGAAAGTGCTCAAAACCCACTTTTGCATATACAAAAAGCGGAAGATATTCATTATCCGTGTATGAAAGGCCGAAGTTAAGACCCACACCAACGGCCTGGTATTTTGCCATATCGCCGACCGGAACTCTGGGCCCGATTGCAAATGACATAAACAGTCCGCGCGCACGCCCTGAATTCATACCCTGGGCAAATAAGCCTGAGGAAAATATGAGCAGAAACGCTATCTGCAGCAGAAAGGTTGTTTTTTTCATTTGTCCGGTATTCCCATGTTATTTGTTTCCGCTGCCTGTAAATTATCCTTCTTATAAAATAATACAAACATAAATAATAATAAAATCAGACTAATTCCAGCCTGAAGAAGAAATGTATACATTGAAATTGATTTAACTGTTACGGTAAAGAAACCTTCCCACGAGTCGTAATTCTTAGCCAGGAGCAGATTAACGAGAGCTTTAATACCCGTTCCGAATAAGAGCACATGGCTCCAGAGAAATGTAAAAATATAAAGTGTCATGTAGTAAACGTTATTTATCCTGGAGAAGAAAAGCGAGAATAATAGCGAGGCCATTAAAAAATCCAGCACTGAAGTTAACCTGAAATTTTCTTTTCCCAGGGGAATCAGCTCGAAGGCAAACAAAGAGACAATCACCAAAAGTATCAAAGGAAATTTATATTTTTTCCCGGACATTATGAAGTTAAGGAAAAGTCCAAGAATAATCAGCTGCGGAAGGTTCCATATTAAATAAACCGGGTAATCAACAATTGAGGACAAGCCCAGCTCATAGAAGTAATCGGGATCCGAAAGCTCAATTCCGTTTATCAGGTACAATCCTCCCATGAGCAGTAAAGGAGGAAGAATGGCAAATAAGAAAGCAGATAGGAATTTACCCACTGAAAAATCAGAAAGGCTTTTCTTTATTGTTCCAAAAGCATTTTCACGGAAAAGAAGGATGCAGGGAATTAAAAGCGAAATATGGAATCTGAAGCCGAGCAGAATTATATGGCGGTCGAGCCCATAGAGCTTCAGAAGAAAGCCGCACACGTTTATTAATATTATCAGTATTACTGCCAGCAATAGATTTCTCTTAAGATTTTATTTTTTACTGTCTTCAGGTTTAATTACTTCAGTACCAACCCCGTACTGATAGACAAGCTTTCCCCCCAGAAGCGCAGCCTCATAGATTAAAAGGCATCCCAGGAGGGAGAGTATAATAAAACTATATTTAAGCCAACCGGTAAATTTTTTCTTTACCAGAAGGTATGTGCGCAATGCCGCAAGAGTGAACATATACCACAATGCATAAGTAGCATAGTCCTCATGCTTTGAAATTGCCCCGAGCGGAATCCTTACGTCCAGATCCACGAGCTTTTCAGCTATACTGGAGGCCTGGTTGCCGGTCAGGACTGCAGCCACTGCGCCCAGAATTGAAAGCAGGAGGAGTATAAAGGCCGCCTGCGCAAGGAAATCCTTTTTAATTACAATGCCTGCAATTTCAAAGAGCGTATAAGCTAAAAACAGTGCTATTGGAAAATGAACAAACTTCGGATGGAGTGCTGCAAGAAATTCCATCACCTTATCCTTTCTTGTGAAGTTTTTTTAAGTTTTAACCGCAGAGGATACTTCCGCCGTTTACGTTCAGAATTTCGCCGTTTATGTGGCGCGCCAGTTCACTGGCAAGAAATACAACGGGCCCTGCTATGTCCAGAGGATCTGCAATACGGCCTACTGGTATTCCCTTTTCAACAGACTCCTTATATTCCTTGTCCGAAAACACATCAGCGCTCATATCTGTAATTACCCAGCCCGGGGCAACGCAGTTTGTAATTATGTTGAATTCAGCAAGTTCACTTGCTAGCGACTTTGTATAGGAGATTATGGCTCCTTTGGAAGCTGCATAGTGCGAATGGAAAGCCTCACCTCTCTGGCCTGCCGTAGAAGAGATGTTAATGATCCTTCCGAAGCGGTTTTGTTTCATCAGAGGGATTACAGCCTTTGTAATAAGAAAAGTGCCGGTAAGGTTGATATTTATTGTCTCCTGCCAGTCCTTAAGGCTCATTTCATCTGAGGCTCCATATTTCCAGACGCCGGCATTGTTAACAAGAATATCTATTCTACCGAAGTCGGAAGTGATCTGGCGAACTTTTTCGTTTATATCGGCCTCAGACTCCATGTCCATGCTGTAGGCACGCACTTTATCCCGGGCCCCCAGGCTTTTAATCAGCTCATTGGCAGCCTCATGGTTTGACTTATAGGTAAATGCCACGCTGGCCTTAGCCTTAAGGAAGAGTTCAACGCAGGAAGCCCCGATGCCACGTGAGCCTCCGGTTACGAGAGCGACCTTATTTTCGAGATTGATCATTATATTTTCCACTTAATTTTAATATTTAACTTTATACAGGAAAAGTCCCCTTGCCGGTGCAGCTTCTCCGGCAGACTCCCTTTCGCGCTTTTCGAGTACGTCCAGAATATAATCCTCTCCAAGGTTATTTCTTACTGCCTGCAGAAGGGTTCCTGTTATGGTTCTAACCATTCCGTGCAAAAATCTGTTAGCTTCGATGTAAAAAATAACAAATCCGTTAGTCTCTTTCCAATGCGCATCATATATAATGCATCTTTTATGGGTGACTTCACTTTTTTTCCTGGAAAAGGAAGTAAAATCGTGCTCTCCTAAAAGGAGCTTTGACAGCGTGTTTAATTTTCCTGCCTCAGGATTTCCCCTGTAGAGGTATGAATACTTTTCGTAGAAAGGAGATTTATCTTTCGTAATAAAATAGAGGTAGCTTCTTTTCTTTGCATCAAAGCGCGCGTGAAAGATTTCCTCAGCCTCTGTCATTTCATTTACTGCAATGTCAGGGGGGAGAATAGCGTTAAGTGAGTGCCTGAATTTATAAATATTAAGGTTCTTTTCCGTCCTGAAATTTGCCGCCTGTCCCAGTGCGTGCACGCCTGTATCTGTTCTGCCGGAGCCAATCAGATTAATATCTTCTTTGGTAAGCGTTTCAAGGGCTTCGGTTAGCTTCTGCTGGACTGTAACGGCATTTTCCTGCACCTGCCAGCCGGCATATCGGGTTCCGTCGTATTGGATATTGAGCTTATAGTTTTGCATGCTGTAAAATAAGGAAGATTTAGGAAGGTAAAAAGCGGGGCGGAGAGATTTTATTCTCCGCCCTTAAAAGAAAATCAATTAAAATGTTGTCTGGAAATTCAGGTTCAGTGTCGAGGGCATTACAGGCATTCCGGGAGTTACGCTCATGGACACGTTCCAGCTTGTCTGTGTGTCCAGATTCTTGTTGTAATTACGTACAATTCTGGCAGCATTGAATGCGCTTATAATTCTGTTAACAATGAGTGCTCCAACGGCAAACCTTACGTCGTTAAATGCCTGCTCGCTTGATTCCCACATTCCGCGGTACTCCTGGCGCTGGTTCTGGCCATTCCACTTCCAGTAGAACTGGTCGCCATTGTACATTTCCTCAAAGTTTGCGTCCAGCCCCTGTCTGCGGTTATATTCCTCCTGGCTTATATAGGCTCCTATATTCGCATAGAAGTCGGAGTTTTTCCCCTCGGGGTTTACGCCCCCGAATGAGCGGGCAAAAGTTTTATAATTATTCCTCTGCCAGTTGCCATAGATATTATAGCCGGCATATACGCCCCAGAGCACACCGTCGGCAATTGTAAAATATTTTCCGCTTGAATAGTTACCACCGTAGAGCTCCCCCATTCCGGGCAGCACCAGTGAATAAAGTATAGCGAGCATGGCGCTCTTTTTCTCAGGCTTATCCGGCACGAAGGAAGTCAGGTTTTCAGTTTTAGCAAGACTGACCTTATTACTCTGAAGCAGGAGGCTTTCGTGGCTGCCCGTCTGTGCAAAGGCAGGCGTAATGAAAAATAAAAGAGCAATGATGTATTTCATGTTATTTTCTGCTATGTGAATAAGACATGCCCAATTTTACTGTTAAATTACATATTATTCAAGTAACTTTTTATTCATTGACTAATTTTCCGAAGCATATCTCCCCCTGAACGTCCTCAATTCTGAGATGGGAGAAGACATTAACAAGCCTTTCGTCATAATCATGCTGCACGCGGAGATAGTTGCTGGCGAAGCCTTTCATATGCCCGTTGTGGTTTTCATGCTCAAAGAGGATTTCGAGTTCACTTCCTACCATTTTCCTGTAGAACTCATTTCTTTTCTTTTCGCTTAAAATTCTGAGCATATTGTTTCTTCTTTTTCTTTCCATGTGATTTACAACGCCCTCAAAGTTAATAGCCTTTGTATTCGGCCTTTCGGAGTAGGTAAACACGTGAAGGTAGGATACCGGAAGCTCTTTTAAGAAATTATAGGTATCCAGAAAATCCTCTTCTGTTTCACCGGGGAAACCTACAATGACGTCGACACCTATACCAGCATCCGGAATCTTTTCAATTACCCTGTGAATAAGCCTGCTGTAGTGTTCCTGCTTATAGCGCCTCTGCATTAGCCTTAAGACCTTGGGTGAACCGCTCTGAAGAGGTATATGGAAATGCCGGCACATTTTTTTGTTGTTCAGTGTCAGTTCCAGTATTTCATCGGTAAGGAGGTTAGGCTCAATGGAACTGATTCTGAGCCTGAAGTCGCCCGGCACCTCAACCATCTTCAAAAGAAGATTATAGAAATCCATACTAAAAGCCTTGCCGTAATCCCCCACATTCACGCCTGTAATAATAATTTCCTTATAGCCTTCCCGGAGGAGGACTTTGAGGTTTTTAAGGACCTCTTCAGGGTTAAGGCTGCGGCTTTTGCCCCTGGCCAAAGGTATTGTGCAGTAGGAGCAGGTATAGTCGCATCCGTCCTGTATTTTAAGAAAGGCCCTGGTTCTTCCCGTAGCATCTGAGGAGAATGCCCCGTTAATCTCGTTAAGTTCATCTGTCGGGGAAACAAAGACGCAGGAAAGCTCTTTCTTTGTAAAATTGTTAATGTAGTCGAAGAGTTTGAATTTTTCGTTGCTGCCGAGCACAACGTCCACGCCGTCTATAGATGCAATTTCTTCGGGCCTCAACTGCGCGTAGCAGCCTGTAACGGCAATAAAAGCGTTGGGGTTAAGCCTGAGAGCGCGCCTGACTATCTGGCGGCATTCCTTATCGGCACTATCGGTAACTGAGCAGGTATTAATGACATAAACATCGGCTTCGTCCTTGAAGTCAACAACCTGAAAGCCGCGTTTTACGAACTGGGTTCCGATTGTTGAAGTCTCGGAAAAATTCAGTTTACAACCTAACGTATAAAAAGCAACCTTGCTTTGCACACAAATCCTTTCAAAGGAAAATTAAAACATAAAATAAACTTTATACAAATAAAAAAAGCTGCGGCAATATCCGGAATAATTCCGGATAAAAGTGCCGCAGCCTTTAAATGGGCCAGTTATGCCTTTTCGGCCGGTTTTTCAGCAGTTTTATCTGACTGAGCCGGTTCTTCAGGACCTTCGAGGTTAGGAATATCTGAAGGATCAACAGTATCGGCATTAGCATTCTTTATATCTTCAACAGAAACTTTTTCAAGCTTATGTCTTGTGATATACTCCTGGATTTCGGCATCTGATTTTTCTTTCAGAGCGCCAAGAGCGCTAAGAACGATCTTCTTGTTTTCCTTATCGAATTCAACAACCTTCAGCGGAAGGACTGTTTCAACTGGGAAACAGAAAGCGATGTTCTTCAGCTTTGCAGTTGAAAGCTGTGTAGCAGGAACAAAGCCGTCCACTTTTGCAGGAAGTTCTGCAATAAGGCCTTTTTCGATGATTCTGACTACTTTACCTTCAGTAATTGTACCGATGGCATAGTTCTTCTCGAAAGTATCCCAGGGGTTATCCTGGACCTGTTTGTGGCCTAAGGATATCTTTCTCTGTTCAGTATCAACGCCTAAGACGATAACGTCAATCTTTTCGCCTTTTTTAACTACTTCCCCGGGATGGCGGATTTTCTTTGTCCACGAGAGGTCTGAGATGTGTACCAGACCGTCGACACCCGGTTCGAGTTCAACGAATACACCAAAGTTGGTAAGATTGCGTGCAATACCTGTGTGCTTAGAGCCAACAGGATATTTCTGCATGAGCTCTGTCCATGGATCCGGAACCAGCTGTTTCATGCCGAGAGAGATCTTCTTCTCGTCTTTATCCAGGCTGAGTATAACAGCTTCAACAACCTGTCCCATCGAGACAAACTGTGAAGGATGTTTAATATGGAGTGTCCAGCTCATTTCAGAGATGTGGATAAGACCTTCGATGCCCTTTTCAATTTCAATGAATGCGCCGTAATCGGTAAGGGAAACGACTCTGCCGGAAACCTTATCGCCGACTTTATATTTATTTTCGATGTTATCCCATGGATGCGGCAGAAGCTGCTTGAGAGAAAGAGAAATTCTCTTCTTTTCCATGTCGAAATCGGTGACAACAACTTTAATCTTTTCATCGAGTTTAACAACTTCGCTCGGGTGATTGATTCTGCCCCAGCTAAGGTCTGTAATGTGTATAAGGCCGTCTACGCCGCCAAGATCCACGAACACACCGAAGTCTGTAATTGCTTTAACGATACCTTCGAGTATCTGTCCTTTTTCAAGGCTGTCGAGTATAGCTTTCCTCTGGTCGGAGATTTCCTCTTCGATGAGGACCTTGTGTGAAACGACAACGTTTTCAGTTGGAACGTTAACTTTAACTACCTTAAAGTCCATTGTCTGTCCAACGAAAGCATCAAAATCTCTTACAGGTCTAATATCAATCTGAGAGCCGGGAAGGAAGGCTTCGATACCCATAAGGTCAACAACCATTCCGCCTTTAATTCTTTTTAATATCTTGCCCTGAATAATTTCGCCTGTTTCGTAAGCGTTCAGTATCTTGTTCCAGATCCTGAGGAAGTCTGCTCTCTTCTTGCTTAAGACAAGGTTACCTTCCTGGTCTTCAACGCTTTCGATAACGATTTCAACTTCTTCACCGATCTTAATTTCATCACCGGCATTAAATTCCTGCTTAGGGATTGTGCCTTCAGACTTAAAGCCTACGTCGAGAATAATGCTGTCGCCCTGAATACTAACAATTTTACCCTTAATTATCTCACCCTCTTTTACATCCTTAAATGATTGAGAGTAGAGTTTGGCCAGTGTTTCCATTTCTTCCTTTGAATACTCATCGGAATTAAAAAACCTGACTTTTCCTTTAACGTCCTTTTTTGTCTCTTCGGACATTAGACCTCCAAAAAATAAGTCTTTACGTGCATTTAACTTCAAAGTCATCAAAACGAGTTAAAGCAAGTAATATTTAATTTAACATAAACAATTAGGATGACTTTTATGTCCCTGCCTAAAAGGGAGGGGCAACTCTCAGATTGTCTGAATTTCAGAATCTTAAAGATACTAAATTATTTAATAATAAGCAGTTAATTTAAAATATCTTATTAAGAAAAATTATTTTCAATATATGTCTTTATTTTTTCCATTTGCCAGCGTGGTGTGGAAGTTGCGCCCGTAATGCCGACGCTTCCGGCCTCAAGGAACCATTCGGGCTTAATTTCATCTGTGTCTTCAATAAAGTAAACCCTCGGGTTTTCCTCCTCTGCGATGTGGAAAAGAACCTTGCCGTTGCTGCTTTTACGTCCGGCGACAAAAATTATGAGGTCGTTTGAGCGGGCAAATTCCCTTAGTTTTTTATCGCGCCCGGAGACCTGGCCGCAAATGGTATTCTTTGCGTGGAATTCGATTGCAGCTTCCTCTTCAATCGAGCCGATATAAAGCTGGCTGATTCTTTCCCTTAAGGCCTCAGCAATCCTAGCAAATGTCTCCCTGTCCATTGTAGTCTGCGAGAAAAGCACAGTTTTCCTGGAGAAATCTACCTTTTCAAGGGCTTCTTCGGGAGTAAGGACGAGTATAGCCTTATCGCCTGTAACGCCTCTTAGGCCAACGACTTCGGCGTGGTCCTTTTTGCCGAAGATTACGACCTGGAACTCGTTATCCGAAAATTTCCTTATTCTCTCCTGCACTTTTGCTACAACGGGGCAGGTGGCGTCAACTATTTCAAGTCCGTATTTTATTGCTTCCTGGTATGTAGATGGGGGTTCACCGTGGGCGCGGATAAGGACTTTGCTTCCCTTTTGAAGTTTTGGGAAATCCTTAACCGTAATAGTTTCCATTCCGAGGTCATTTAACCTTTTAACTTCAGCAGCATTATGAATAATGTCGCCCAGGCTGTAGATTTTCTCTGTGGTTTGAAGTTCATTTTCAGCAAAATCGATTGCCCTAACGACTCCCCAGCAGAATCCCGCACTGGTGTCTATGTTAACCTTCATTAAAACGGCTTTCTTTCTTATTTAGTTACCTTTGTTGTTAATACTCTCTCTTACTCTGTTTAAGATCAGTTCCACTTCCTCTTCAATAGTAATGCTGGAAGTGTCAATTTCAACGGCGTCATGGGCCTTTGTAAGTGGGCTTACTTCACGGCTTGAATCGATGAGGTCTCTTTTCCTGATATTGCCTTCAATCTCATCCAAGGAAAGGTTCTCCCCCTTTTCCTGAAATTCCCTGAGCCTTCTTTGTGCCCTCTTGCTTAGAGATGCGGTTAAGAATATCTTTACATCCGCCTCCGGGAAGACTACTGTTCCTGTATCGCGTCCTTCGGCCACGATGCTGGTGTTTTTCCCGATTTCCTGCTGTTTTCTGACCAGAGCCGACCTGACACCAGGAATTCTGGAGACTTCACTTACATTAGAATTAACTTCGTAGGAACGGATAGCTTCAGTTACGTCCTCTCCGTTTAAGATGACCCCGGTCTTTCCGTCGACAAATTTCAGCTCAAGACGGGCTTCTTCAGCCAGGATAACAACTGAAGCCTCATCTTTAATTACGTTCTGCTTTAAGGCCAGGTAGGTAATCGCCCTGTACATTGCGCCGGTATCCAGGTAAGTAAAACCGAGATTTTTTGCTACAAGCCTTGCTGAAGTACTTTTGCCGGAGCCTGCCGGGCCATCTATAGTAATAATAATATTCTTTGCCATATGGGGCAAAAATACAAAATTTCCGTGGAAATTAAAACCCAATTCCGGGCTATGCATGCCCTTCCGGAGCAAATATTTTAAGAAAAAAATTAACGAATCTAAAGGCCGTAAAATTCAGCCTTAAATGAGGCTTTTTAATTCATTATACGTGTTTTATTTTACCAATAAAAACAATTAACACTATAAGTAAAACGGTAAAAATTACAGCCAAAGGATTTGCAAAGTTAATTGTTATTCCAAGTCCGGACCTTTTAGGCAGAAACATTCTGGTGTCTTTAGGGTTAAAGTAAAAGACCCCCAGATACCAGCTATTGGCCTCACCTTCGGCCTTATTACGCCACTTTTTAGTAATTACAGTGTTATAAAAAACAGGAATTGTAAATAACAGAGCTGCAGCTAAAACGATCCAGGTCCAGACTGGCATTGTGAACTCCTCTGGTTTTTCAAAAAATTTGACTTTACTACCTACTACTTACTGCCTACTAATTACTGTTTTTTACCTGCTTCCCGCTTCTTTCAGGATCTGTACCATTTTATCGTGGACTTTTCCGTTAGTGGCAAGTATCTGTTTATGGAATATGTCGCGTTTAATGCCCTCGAAATCGGTTACTATGCCGCCAGCCTCCTCGAGTACGAGGCGTCCGGCGCAAATGTCCCACGGATAAAGAGACATTTCCCAGAAGCCGTCGAATATTCCGTCGGCAACATAGCAGAAGTCGATTGCCGCGGAGCCGAGGCGCCTTATGGCACGGGCGTCGTGGAGGAACGCGGCAAAGTAGTTCATCACCTTGCCGGGGTTTTCCTGCACGTCGTAGGGGAAACCGGTTACAAGAAGGCTGTAGCTCAGGTTGCTGTTCTCGCTTACTTTAAGTTTCCTCGAGTTGCAGTAAGAGCCCGCTCCCTTTTCAGCCGTATATGCCATATCGCGCATAACATCATAGACGATGCCGCAGATGGTCTCGCCGTTTTTCTGTAGTCCCACTGAGACTGAAAAGATCGGCAGACCGTGAGCAAAGTTTGTTGTGCCGTCCAGGGGGTCAATAACCCAGACGTATTCGGCATTTTTATTAATATTAATAGCCCCGCTTTCCTCGGCAATAATTCCGTGCGTGGGATATTTTTCTTTTATGAAAGAAATTATGGTCTGTTCGCTTTTCTTGTCAATTTCAGTAACAAGGTTCGAGGAATTTGTCTTAAACTCCACCGTAAAGTTCTTTCTGTAGCCGTCTCTTATGATTTCGCCAGCCTCTTTGGCAATTGCAATTACATCTTCTAACATTTTCATCTAAATTTGTTATTTAATCTTAATAATTTACGAAAAAAGGTCCAAAGTCCAAGGTCCAAAGTCCGAGGGCAAAAGTTAATCTTCTTTCAACAAAAATTCTATTCTGTCCAGGCTGCCGTCTATATTCGACCTGGGCTTTATATTAAATATCCTGCACAGAAGCGGATATATGTCTATGTTCCAGAGTGTACCGGTTTTGTAATTCTTTTTGAAGGCGGGACCTTCGGCAAAGAATATGCCGTGCATATCCATAAAATTATTATCGTAGCCGTGGTTGCCCTTATTTTTAGAATAGTATTTTACAGAATTATTATCCACAAGCGACCAGCCCGGATCGGCAACGACGATTATGGGATATATAAAAGGATTATCGTTAAAGTGAAAATACCCCGGGATATTTTCGCGCGTAAAAACCTTAAAATGGTGTTCATTTTGTTTAAGCTTTTTATAGATCTTTTCAACCTCCCCATTTTTAGGTTCAATCATCATTACAGGTCCGTCGCCATCCATTCTGTTTCCCGGGCCAAGTATTTCCTCAATATTCAGGAGTCTTTGATTACTTATTTCCGTCATGCCGTGGTCTGAAAGAAAAATCACATTAGTGCTGTCGTACATACCAATTTCCTTAAGCTTCGTAAGGAGCACTCCGGAGAGTGAGTCCACGAGTTTTACGGCCGCGTTAAGCTGTGGGGATTGAGGCCCGTAGCGATGCCCCTGGCGGTCGGTTTCATCTATATAAAGCGTAATAAAGTGCGGTCTGTCATTATAAGGCATTTTCAGCCAGTTTATCACTCCTTCAATTCTCTTTATATAAGGTCTTTTATGCTCATAGATTTCATAATAACGCGGGTTTCTCTCATCATTTCTAAGGGGTGAGCCGGGCCAGAAGTAGCTTGCGGTTTTAACGCCCTGTCTTTCAGCAGTTTGCCAGAAAGCCTCACCAAGGTACCAGCGGCTGTCGCTTACCTCTGCAGTATCCGAAATACTGTATTTGCGTCCTGAAAACGGATCACGAAACTCGTTATGAATAATGCCGTGGTGTTCAGGATACATTCCCGTAATAATCGCAAGGTGGTTCGGGAATGTTTTCGATGGGAACGAGGGTCTTAGTGACAAGGCTGAAACGCCACTTAAGGCAACTGAATCCAGGTTCGGTGTAAGGCCTCTTTGGGAATAATCCCACCTAAAGGCGTCATATGAGACGAGTATGACATAAGGTTTTCCCTGGGCTAAGATATTATGGATAAAAAAGCTGAAGAACACTAAAATCAACAGAGTTTTTCTACGGTTCATTGTTAAGCCTCAAAATTGTGACTGGCTGGTCGTTTTTTTTGATAAAATAGTGAGTTTTTTTTACTTCAATTCCCAAAGATTTT
>JBLMYS010000181.1:0-5959 GCA_050258415.1 Acidobacteriota bacterium
GGTGGGTCTAATAATGAGTTGCGTATGTACAAAACAATTATTATTTTTGAACCCATCAGTCACTTTTTTAATAGAAAAGCATATGTATTCTGCAGTAAAGATACTAAATTTTCTTCTACCTGTACTTTATAGCCTTACATTCTTAGTATACCTGTATGACTTTGTTAAGGAAAAGAACAGATTCTCTAATTCCAAAAGAATTTTCCTCTTTGTTACCCTTATTTTCCATACTTTTTATCTTTTGGTCAGGACAATAGACTTTAATCATCCCCCTATTACCAATGTTTTTGAAATTTTTACCGTTCTGGCTTTTGCTATCAGCTGCAGTTATTTCATTCTGGAGCTTTTAACCGATATAAGGGGTACGGGTCTGTTTATAATCGTATTTTCCCTCATTTTCCAGCTAATTTCATCTTTATTTATACAGGATTTAATTGAGGTCCGCGAGGTTCTTCGCAACCGCATGCTGGGTCTCCATGTAATAAGCGCACTTCTGGGGTATTCGGGTATTACTATTTCCGCTGTTTACGGGCTGCTTTTCTGGATATTATATAAAGAGATTAAACTTAATAAATTCGGGCTCATCTTCGAGCGCCTGCCGAGCCTGGAAAAACTTGAACAGTTAAGCTATTACTCTGTTGTAATAGGCTTTGTGCTCCTTACTATTGCAATTATAATCGGAGCCGTATGGCTTCCTTCGGCGTTCCCTAATTTCAACTGGTTCGATCCTAAACTTGTTGCAACCGGATTTGTATGGCTTTTGTACGGACTGGGTATCTTAAGCAAGACCGTGGGCGGATGGAGGGGCAAAAAGGTAATTGTTTTTTCTATAGCAGGATTCTGCCTTTCAATTTTTTCTATCCTGCTTACAAATTTTCTGGCAAAAAGTTTTCATTCATTCTATTAAAATGATGAGGCCGGAATTTAATGCTGAATTCAAAACTTACTTAAAATGAACTTATTAGCAGTTAGCATAAATCACAGGACAGCACCCGTTGAATTGAGGGAAAGCCTGCATTTGAGCACCGAGGAGATTAAGACCTTCCTCAAGGAGCTTAAAGGGGGTCTTTTCAGCGAGGGGTTTATTATTTCGACGTGCAACCGTACGGAAATCTACGGTTTCCCGATAAATCCACGCACGAATTTCAAGGACCTGCAGAAATTCCTCATTGAAATGAAGCCTGTTGGGAAAATTACGCCGGAGAATTTTCAGAATTACTTCTCCTGCGGTGCAGTAAACCATCTTTTCAGGGTAAGTGCGGGTATCGACTCTCTTCTTTTAGGCGATAACCAGATTCTGGGACAGGTAAAGGAATCTTTCCAGATATCGGAGGATTTCGACTTTGCCGGTTTCTTAATGAAAAGGATCTTTGATTCGGCTATAAAGGTGGGAAAACGTGCAAAAACCGAGACGGTCATTAGTGACGGCGCAATTACGGTAAGCTATGCCGCGGTGCAGCTTATTGAAAAGATTTTTTCGGGGCTTAACCGCAAGAGTGCCCTTGTTATAGGTACGGGTGAGACGGGTGAGATTGCAGCCAAGCACTTAAGGGATAAGGGCATTGGAAGGCTTTCTGTTACAAACAGAACGATGGAGAAAGCCGAGAAGCTGGCTTCCTTGCTCCATGCCACTACTGTCCCCTTCTCAAATTTCAGGGAATGCCTGCAGGATTTTGACATTATTATAAGCGCCACTAGTGCGCCGGATTTGATTCTGACCTACGATCAGGTTAAAAGCGCCATGAAGAAAAGGGGCAGCGCCTCAACAATATTCATGGATATAGCAATTCCGAGGGATATAGATCCCAGGGTGCGCGAGCTGGATAACGTGTTTTATCACGATATAGATTCTCTTAAGATAATTGTGGATCAGAACGTCAAAAAGCGCCAGGGTGAGCTTCCGAAGGTGCAGTCAATTATTATGGAAGAGCTTGTTAACCTCTTCGGATGGTACAATTCGCTTGAAGTTACGCCGACTATTAAATCCTTAAGGCAGCTTTTTGAGGATATCCGTATAGAGGAAGTGGAAAAGATGAAGAATAAGTTAAGCGCCGAGGACGCCGAGAAGCTTGATCTGGTGACAAAGCGCATTATAAATAAGCTTTTGCATCATCCGACTGTGGAACTAAAGAAGATATCGGAAAACGGTGTGAACACGCAGGAATCGGCAATGAAGGTTAACGTTATAAGAAGCATTTTCGGCCTGGACCCCGAGAGTTAAAATTAAAACTGAATTTTTAGAGGGAATAATTGAAAAAACAAACCATTATTATAGGATCGCGCGGCAGCGAGCTTGCTCTGTGGCAGTCGAATTTTATTAAAAAAGAAATTGAAAAGAAAAACAAGTCGGTTTCTGTTGAAATCAGGCTTATAAAGACCAAGGGCGATAAGATTCTGGATGTTGCCCTGTCGAAAATTGGCGACAAGGGACTTTTCACAAAGGAGCTGGAAGTTGAGCTACTTAACCGCAACGTTGACCTTGCGGTGCACAGTCTTAAGGATCTTCAGACGGATATACCGGAAGGATTAAAGCTGGCGGCAGTAACAAAGCGCCACCCGGTTGAGGACGCTCTTATTGCGGGAAAGAAGGGCATGACGCTGCACGACTTAAAGGAAGGGGCCGTTGTTGCAACGGGATCTTTAAGAAGGCGTTCGCAGCTATTGCATATGAGGCCCGACATTAAGATTGTGGAGCTCCGCGGAAACGTTCCAACGCGCATTAAGAAATTTGAAGAATCCGAATGGGATGCTATCATACTTGCCCGCGCGGGAGTTGAGCGCCTGGGCTTAAAGAAATACATCTCGTCAATTATTCCTACTGAAGAGATCCTTCCGGCCGTTGGCCAGGGTGCGCTGGGTCTTGAGATCCACGCAGAGAACGAAATGGTTTACGAGATACTCCAGTCGGTGCACGATGAAGAGACTTACTTAGCTGCAATGGCAGAGCGTGCGTTCTTAAAGGCGCTTGAAGGCGGCTGCCAGGTGCCGATTGGCGCCTATGCGCAGGTAACGCCAAGCGGGCTTTATCTGGACGGGTACGTGGGTGCAATTGACGGTACATACACTTTCAGGAGCAGGATTCGCGGGAGCAAAAAGGACAGTGCCGCTGTGGGCAGAAAGCTTGCTGACAAGCTTGTTAAGGAAGGTGCCGGCGAGATACTGGAAGACATCTATAAAACTATAAGATTAAAATAAGAGACATTTTTGGCTGGTAAGGGAAAAATAGCGGATAAGAAAAATCACAAGCGTGAAAGGATAATTGAGGCGGCATCGCGTCTTTTTTCAGAGAACAGCTTTCACGAAGTGATGATGGAGGATGTAGCCAAGATGGCTTCAATAGCCAAGGGCACGCTCTATAATTATTTTGCCTCGAAGGAGGACCTCTATTTTTCCATCATGCTTACCAGGATGACAAACCTTATCAGTTCGCTCACAACAAGAATTAAGGAAGAGGCAACGGCTGTGGAGTCGCTGCACTCTTTTGTAATACACAATTACATGTTCATGATAAAGTACTCATGTTTCTTTATCATGTTCCAGAAAGACAACCTTAACGCCGAGAGCTCTTCGTGCGCGGAATTCAGGGAAAGGAAAACAGAGCTTAACGATACGCTTAAGACTATTATAAGTGAAGGCGTAAGGGAAAATGTTTTCTTTACGGCCGACCCTGATTTTACCTCACAGGTGGTGCTAGGCAGCATTTATGCCGCTGTAAGCCGCGCCGTTGCAAGCAGATACTCGAAAGACGAGATTATGGAAGAAAGGGAGAGGCTTTTTGATTTTATTCTGAAAGGCTTAAGCAAAAGCGAAAAGAAGCTCCCTTTAGAGAACAGGACTGTTGTTATTACGCGTGCCGAGGAGGACTCGAAGGAGTCGGCCTCTCTTTTTACCGATAGCGGCGCGGGCGTTGTAATCTTCCCTACCCTTGAAGTTGTGCCGCCTGGTGACTGGACAGAGTTCGACCTTGCGGTTAAGGATCTTGATAAAACAGACATTCTCATTTTCACTTCGGGTAATGCTGTTAAGATGTTTCTTAAAAGGTGCGTGGAGCTTGGGATAAATCCTGACTACTCGAAGCTGAAGGTGCTGGCAGTAGGAAAGAAAACTTCATCTGTGTGCGAGAAGATGGGAATACCCGTCAGCATGATCCCAAAGGAGTTCAGTGCTTCAGGCATGATTGCGGGCTTAAGCGAAGAGGATCTGAGAGGAAAGAATGTTTTTATTCCCTCTTCGGCAATTGCAAGAGGAGAGCTTCCTGAGGCCTTAAGGCAGATGGGGGCAAACGTAAGCGCAGCCGCGGCTTACAACGTAGCCGTTCCGTCGAAGGAAAGCGTAAGTTTATATAAAGATAAGTTAGAGAGTTCGAAGCCCGACCTGTTTATTTTTACGAGCCCATCATCGTACAGAAACTTCCTGGAGATAATGGAGGTTAAAGAAGTGAATAAGTTCTTTGAGGATTTTACCGTTGCGGCCATTGGTCCCACAACGGCGGGTGAGATTGAGAAGTCGGGTTTAAGAGTAGACATACTTCCCAGGGAGTACACTATGGAAGGTGTTTTAAGAGCGGTTATAGATCATTATTTAATCAGCAAAACAGCCTAAGAGGAGACCATTTTTTGAAGATAGAGAACGACCTGTTTTTAAGAGCCTGCAAAAGGCAGACGGTTGAACGCACGCCCATCTGGGTTATGCGCCAGGCGGGAAGATATCTGCCTGAATACAGGGCCGTAAGGGAAAAAGCCGATTTTCTGACAATGTGTAAAACGCCGGAGCTGGCAAGCGAAGTAACAATTCAGCCGGTGGATATTATAGGCGTGGATGCGGCAATTATATTTTCGGACATACTTGTAATACCCGAGGCCATGGGGCTTACGCTTGAGATGCATGAAGGAAAGGGGCCCATTTTTCACAACCCTGTGCGCACAAAGGAAGACGCAAAGAGCTTAAAGGTAATTGATCCGTATAAGGATCTTAAGTACGTTCTGGATGCTGTTAAGGTTACAAAAGAGGCTCTTAATGGCAGAGTTCCCCTGATCGGTTTCAGCGGGTCGCCCTGGACGCTTCTGACATATATGGTGGAAGGGCGCGGATCAAAGAATTTCTCTTTGATTAAGAAGATGATCTATGACGAGCCAAAGCTTGCGCATGAGCTATTGGAGATGATTTCGAAAGCCGTTGCAGATTACCTTTCGGCCAAGATAGAGGCCGGGGTTAACGCGGTGCAGATATTTGATACGTGGGGCGGAATTCTTGCCCCTGAAGAATTCAGGGAATTTTCTTTACAATATATTACACGGGTTATCTCTGAGCTGAAGAAAAAAGACGAGCCCGTAATTGTATTTGCCAAGGGAGTGCATTATAACCTTGAGGAGCTTGCAAATTCGGGAGCGGATGTATTGGGACTCGACTGGACGATGGATTTAGGCAGCGTAAGGAAGCTTGTAGGTGATAAGGTTGCGCTTCAGGGAAATATGGATCCCTGCGTACTCTATGCCAATCAGGACGTTATAAAAAAGAAAGCAATGGATGTAATGAGGTCGTACGGCGAAGGAACGGGGCATGTGTTCAATTTGGGCCACGGGATTCTTCCGGATGTAGATCCGGAGAATCTGAAGGCGCTGGTAAGAACGGTAAAAGAAGAGAGTGCCAGTTTTCATAGATAAAAATAATCTGGGGCTAAAGCCCCGGGATTTGTTTGAGCGATATTCCACGAGCTAAAGCTCGTGGCTATTCATAGGATCGGGGGCTTAAGCCCCGGGGAGTATGGAAGGAATCCCGTAATCCACGACCTGAAGGTCCTACGGTGGCCCTAGTTTTTGTAGATGAAATAGTGCCCTGAAATCATATATTGAAATAAAGGTATGAAATGGGGGCAAAACATGGAACATCAGTACTACAGGGACAGGCGTATAGGGGAGCATTTTGATCTATTGCTGAATAGAATAAAGGAAAATGAAAG
>JBLMYS010000182.1:0-15971 GCA_050258415.1 Acidobacteriota bacterium
TCTGGGCATTTACCTGGCCGAAGCTGAAGGCTGCAAGTAAAATCATTAAGTAAAGTGATTTTCTCATGCTTGATTTCTCCAAAATTCTCTTGTCTTTAGTATCTTCGAATTTCTGTTTTTAACCGGGGCGGAAAGCAGTTCCGCCCCCGGAAAAAATCAGATTGAATTTATACTGTTATTCAATAACAGCACTTTTTTACCACATTATTATTTAATAACAGCGAATTTACCTATCTTCTCACCAACGCCGGGGATATCGACATGGAACAGGTATACGCCGTAGGCAATTCTCATTCCTTCCTTAGTCAACAGATCCCAGCTTGCGGTGCTAGTCAAATCATCTTTATTAATGGTATCAACCAGTTCACCCGTTAATGTAAATATTCTAATTGTACATTTAGGAGGTAAATTCCTGAACTGAAGCTCCCTGTCACCACGCTTGGTGGATGTACGGCCCGGATTTTCAGAAAGGCCATAAGCCACGTACGGGTTAGGAACTACATATATGTCGTTAATCTGCTGTTTTGCATCTTCAGGAGAATACTCAGCCTTCTTTGTTTCAAAGAGGTAAGAATCACCTTTTGCAAAAGGCTTTGAAGTCTTCAAGAGGAAAACGTCTCCTGCCTTTGGCAGAACAGCCGGGTGCTTCGATGTATCAATTGAGAATGTAATCTGATATGAACCATAGACTCCCTTTGTATCTGTTTCATCGAAGAGAACTACAGATTCACCCCAGTCGAACTGGCCATTCTTATCTAATCCGCTTATTGACTGGAAGAGATAAATATTTGCTGGAAGATTCTTCGTAACGTTCATTATTTTGAACGGAAGTTTTGCATATTTTCCATCTACCATTTTCACAGAGTCATATGCTTTCCAGGTTCCGTTTGCATTTTGCTCTGAACCCAGCCAGGTGAACTCAAAATCCGAAGGGAGTTTTTTGTACTTCTTAACAGCCGCAACAGTCGTCGGATAAATGACGTCGCCTTTGATACCTACTGCGTCATTGTTGATGAACTTTGTTTTGGCTTTGTCAACATCCAGTTTCTGGTTCTGAACGTAAACCCTTACTCCGTCAAATGTCGGGTTGCCGTCCTCGGCGTTAAGTAATGTACTCTTATATACAGGATAATACCTGTACTTTACTGTGAATACATTGCCCTTAGGCAGGCTGCCTGCATAAGTGCCGCCGATCTGGCCCAGCAGAGGATTAACTTTGTACTTTGATGCGTCAACAAGTGTATTTGAAGCATCAAAAACCTCTACGCTTCCCTTAATAATGTTGCTGTTCTTTAAGGAAACCAGCACTGTGTCTTTTGAAATGACACTTACGCTGACACCTGTTGAATCGAGAACATTGTAAGAAAGTGTATCCGGGAATTCAACCTTATAAGTTTTATTCTGGACTGACAGGTTATCAAGAACTTTCATTGTAACCAGACCAGTGCTGTTACCTGAAAGAACCTTTGGAAGTCCGTTTACTCCGGCTTCAGATTCTCCCATTCCTTTAGATACTGGTCCTGGAGTAACCTGTACTGTGTTAACGTCAAACATGAGTTTGCCTGTAAGAGGGTCCTGCTGAATTACAGCCTGAGTCTCTGTCGGAGGCAGATCCATTAAACCGGTTAATTTATTAACTGATCCTCTGTCGTAAGCTACAACTGCGTAGTAATATGTAATGCCATTTACTGCGGTTGAATCGACGTACTGATGGACAAGTCCTGTGTTATTACCAAGGTTGTACTTGACACCGCGTCCGTCATATTCTTTTTCAGCAAGGCCCTTGAAGTTGTCTACGAGATCCCACTGTGCATAAGTAGATGTCTTTGAATTAAAGAACGGCTGTCCCAAAAACGGATTTCCGTTTGCATCTGTGATCTTATAAACGTCTGAGAAATTATAGTCGCGGCTTCTATAGATCTTATAACCCTCGAAATCTTTTTCACTGGTCAAGGGGTCAACAGATTGTTCTGATTTTGAATCCCAGAAGAGTGTTACCTTATGGTCGCCAGCAACCGCCTTAACGATCGGTTTTGCAGGAGGCTGTGCGAAGCGGTAATCTGCTTCCAGAATCTTGGTTGAAGTTACAGCATTCAGAATGAGATCCTGGAGGTTTTCACCCATGATGATAGCCATTGAGAATCTCTGTGTCTCACCCTTTGCAAGAGACATCGGGCCTGTAGAGAAGCAGAAGATGTTATCGCCTGCGTTCTGCAGAAGAGGCTGTTCAGGATCTATTTCAGTCTTTGTGAACCACTGCCACATAAGCTCGTCTTCCTTCGGTACGTTGGCAGCCGAGTAAGTGGCAGCCGTAAAGCCTGTAAGGCCTATCTGGTCAGATTCAGAAATGTCCCTGTAACCGAAGTTGGGTTCTGAACCAGCCCACTTGTAGCCCGGAAGGGCATCTTCGGTAAGAGTTCCCTTTTCTTCAGGATCCAGTACGCCGTTTCCATTCATGTCTTTAAACCATGCCTGTGTCGGCATTCCATCGCCTTCGCCGAAATCGGGGCCGGGATAGTTCTTTGAATCAGGACCGATACCGTCGATACCAACATCGTGTTTTGCTACGTCCCAGTCGCCGTCTTCATCGCCTGACCATCTTGGCTTGGGTTCGCCGTACACATCCGAATATTTTTTCGGATCATTGATTCCGGTAAGAAGAGGCTTGGTAATACCGTCAATAAATTCACCTTTCCCATTAAATGGGCTTTCATTTTTTATACCATCGTCATCGTTATCAATATCATCGTTAGCTCTTGAAGGTGACTCAAGGAACTTCCAGCCGAAGTATCCCGGTTTTTTCCCACCCATACCGATTCCATCCAAATCCCATGAAAATACCATGCTTCTTGAGGGCTGAGGATAACTTGTGGCCCTCTCCCCGGTTGGAGGAATAAAGAACGACATGTCGTCAGAGTAATCCTGGTTACCGCCTATGTGGGGATCTCCGAACATACCGAAGTAAATATTATCGAGATCCTTTTCACTGGCGTTTGTAACCTGATAAACCGAGAAGATAAGGTCTTCGGCCATCGGGTTATTGAACTGAAGAACTCTTACAGAAGCATCCAGGCCGAGGCCGCCTTTTGTTGGGTCGCTCGGAAATGGAGCATACTTGCCCTGGAATTCATAGTTTGTATAGTCATCCATAACGTAATACACTTCTTCATCCGGAGCAGTCGACATATCGCCTAAGAATGCCGGCCAGAGATACTTCCCGGCACCTGCCGAGAACCAGCTTTCAGGCCATGAATCGGGCTTTCCGTCGCCGTTTTTATCCTCTGCGTTCAGAGAAGCTATATGTGTCTGATTGGGATCTGAATAACCGCTTTTTGGCAGCCAGCCCCATTTTAATTCGCCTTTTGAGTCATAATCACCCTCTTTGGGGTTTACGTGAGAATCACTGACAATGTGCAGTGGATTTCCGTCTACGTCTGTTACTTCGGCTCCTGCCAGGACACCGAATTCAAATCCGTAGCCTAAACCGTTCCATACAAGATCGTTAATGCCTCCCAATGCTCCTGGAGAACATATGGATCCGTAATTGTAAAGGATGGTCGTAATCTTGTTGCCTTTAATTACGATGTCTTTTATTTCACGCTTTTCGCCGGTTACCTTGTTCAGCTTATTGCCCGTAATTGGGCCAAAGATCCTCAGGTAATCCTCGTGAGAGAGTTTTTTCAGGTTATAATTACCTAGGGAGTCTTTTTCCTGGGCGAAGCTTAAGCAGGTAAAAGCCAGCACGTATGTTAAAATTAAGATTAATCTTTTTTTCATATTTACTTTTATACCTCTGACAAATACTAGTTGAATAATAGTGAGAAACCTAACCTGACTTCGCGCGGAGCACTTAAGTTTTCAGACCTCTTGTAGAAGTTATCGATCTCAGACATCGGAATCATTCCTGCGTCTCTGGCGATTCTTCTTCTGATTTCATCAAACTGAATTGCATTTAAGGTCTGTTCAACGTTTGACAGAGCCCTTCCTGATGAGGCATATACATATCTTTCATTTTCAGTATCAAAGAGGTTTTCAACCTGCAGGAATATTGAATAGCTCAGGCTTCCGATCTTGAAGAACTTTTCAGCCTTGAAGTCAACATTCCAGTTCATAGGCTTCTGTGCTGAGCTCTGTGTATATGTGATCGGTGAAAGCGACGGCGGCAGCTGCGGAGTATAAGGAGTACCCGTCTGTATGTTGTAGATAATACCTACCGACCAGCTTTCAGGGTCTGAGAAAGTTACTGTACCATTGATCAGGTGCGGTCTGTCGAAACTGAGTGGCACAAGGAATGTTTCAGTCTGCTTGCCTGAAGCTTCGCTGAAGAAAAGGTCTTCTGTCGGGTATGTTCTGTTACCCTCGGCAATCTGGAAAGTATAATCCAGTGTAGCTGAGAAATAACTATCCGGTGATCTTCTTTTCAGGAATGAAAGGGTAATACCCTTCACGTTTGAATAAGCAAGGTTTGTCAGAATGTTATACTGTCTTGCGCTTGTTGTATAGACGGTCTGCGTAAAGATATAGTCACGAACGTCTTTGTAATAACCAGTAAGATCAAATTTCAGATCTTCTGTAAGCTGCTGCTGGAGTCCGAGTTCGTACTGAACCGACTTCTGCGGTTTTACGTTCGGGTTTCCGAAAGTTGGAATAGAGGAAACATTCGGTACGTAAAGCTTGTCATTCAGGTAAAGTTCTGAAAGAGAACCGATCTGGTAGAAATGTCCGTATGAAAACCTGATTATACCCTTGTCAGTAATAGGATATGAAACGCTGAACCTTGGTGAAACCATGTGCTTGCCTTTAACCGGCTGAAGGTTCTCGGTCATATAGCCTGATTGGGCCTCGGTCAGGTTTTTTGAAATATCAGGATTATAAAGTGTGTTTGGATCGAAGTATTCATACCTTAAACCAACGTTAAGAATGAGTGACTTATCCAATTCAATTTTATCCTGCATATAAGCGGCAATCTGATAAGGCTTCTTGTTGTAAGTTGAAGCGCTCTGTATAGTATCCCTGACAAGATTCAGGTTCTGAGCATAGAGCATATCACTTACGTTAAGAGAAGTCCTTGTTAGAACACCATTAATATTAGAAAGTTTCTTGAAGTCTATTGAATAACCAAGCCTGTCAACCTCGTGCTTTCTGAGTTCGAATCCTGCTCTGAATTCATGGATTCCGAACAACTGTGAAACGAGATCGCCTTTTAAGCTCATGGTTTTTGTATGTCTGAATGAAAGACCGTTGTCAGTTCCGCCTGTCAGGAATCCCGTTCCAACAAGAGCCCTGCTGTAAAGGCTGGGCAGATAACGCGGATCCTGCCAGTCCCTGTATAAATAGTATTCGCTCTGGTTGTAAGAGTAAGAACCTTTTAATGTGTAGAAGGTGCTCTTGCTTACAGTGTGTGTAACGTCAACTGAATGGAGGTAACCGTTGCTGTAGCTGGTTCCGATTCCGTCAGGATTGTACTTGTAGTCTCTGTCGTAGCTTTTTGACTGTCCTTTGTCCAGTACCAGTTCATACTTTAACTTGAAGAGCGGACCGAACCTGTGGCTGATATTGCCCTGTATGTTCCAGCTTTGAGAAGGGTTCATCGGAACAATTTTGCCGTCGCCTGTTGGCAAACCATCACTGCCCTGAGCAAAAGGATTAAAGTAGTAAGCCTTTGTGGCACTACCATATCTGGGGTCGGTTGATTTGAAGTTGTCAGGTGAAAGATAAGAGTCCGTAGTGTTATATTTTCTTATCCCGTAGTATGAACCCTTGAAGTTTTCAAATATACTGGAGATAAAGAAATTTGTTCCGCCGAGGAAAGGAACGGGTCCGCCAAAAGTGGCTTCTGCCCTGCCGCGGTTAATGGGATCGATCTTGTCGAGGTTATAGAACAGGTCTTTTCTGCTTGTAACATAATCACCGGCATAGCCTCTTACACTGAAAGTATATTTATCGCTTCCTTCCTTGGTAATGTAGTTAACAACACCAGAAAGAGCATTGCCGAATTCTGCGCTGAATGTACCGGTTGAAACAGAAACTTCCTGCACTGCGTTTGTAGCAATACCGACAGATCTGCTGTTTCCGTATGGATCGTTCATTGAAAGGCCATTTAAAGAATAAGCAACTTCATTACCATATCCGCCTCTGACGTGAATACTTCCATCATCACCTGTAACAACGCCGGCCTGTAATTTAATAACGTCTGTAATATTATCAACAGGAAGAACCTGTATGGATTCCGAAGTAATAGCTACTGTAGGATTTGTAAGATCCTGCCTTATAAGAGGGTTTCTTTCTCCCTGGACTACAACCGCGCCCAGAGTAATTTCACCCGAAGAAAGACCAATTTCGAGCCTTGTCGTAAAGCCCACATTAACTCTGACATCCTTAACGGTCGTTTTCTGGTAACCGATATAAGATGCAGTTACGCTGTAAAGTCCCGGAGGGATATTCAGCACAACAAAGTTTCCATCGGCATCTGTAGCCGCACCGAGAGAGGTACCTTCCAGGACAACGTTTGCGTAAGGCACTGCCTCGCCGGTAGCCTTGTCCTGAACTTTACCCATGATCTTACCGGTGGATTGCGAATACAGGCTGCCTGTTGCTGCAATACTTAGAAAAATCAAAAGAGTAAGTAAATTTCTAATTTTCATTAAAGCCTCATGTGAATATTAAGACACTTTCCCGCATACTAAGCTTAAAAATGGAGCCGCGGAGTAAACTCCACGGCTCCTGGATTCAAGAATAATTACTTGAGTAATGTCATCTTTATTGATTGAGAATAGTTTCCATAAACGAGTCTGGCAATATAATTGCCGCTTGCGGCATTCTGTCCGCTTGCTGTCTTGCCGTTCCACATAACCTCATATTTACCCTTCTTGTAGAGCTGGTCCTGAACCAGGCTTGCTACTTCCTTGCCAAGCATATCGTAGATCTTAAGAGAGATCTTCTTGTCGATTGGCAGTGTAAATCTGATGTTTGTAGTCGGGTTGAAAGGATTAGGATAGTTCTGCTCGAGCTTGTAGTCGCCCGGGAAAACTATAGAATAGTTCAGATCCTTTACGCCATCCGGTCCGCCGTACTCAAGTACGCGGATAGTCTTGCGGTAAGGATTGATGATTTTTGATCTTGCGCCATCCAGAGCCCATGAGTGCAGTGTGTCTACCCATTTGTACTTTTCAACTGTAATTGAATCGTAAACGCTCTGCTCTGAAAGAACAATTTCCATTTTCTTGTTGTTGTTCAGATCAACATTGTCAGCATATATATAAGATGTAAATGGAACTTCTTCGCGTACTGTATCGACCTTTGTAGTATTAAGCTTATAGGTAGTATCTGTACCGTTAATTACAGTATCGATCTGACCCTGATAAACTTTGTACTTTGCATAAACTCCGCCGCCAGCACCTGTATAAACAAGGTTTGCAACGTAGTTCTTTGAATCTGTTATTGATCCCTGGCCTTTGTACTGAATAGCAATCAGGTTAAGACCTGTGCCGCCGCCGGTATAGATTTCGTCTTTACCGTCTTTGTTGAGGTCACCCTTTACGCATGGCCAGAATTCGGCTGCAGTTTTTCCGCCGAGAGCTGCAAGATCTTTCTTTGTGGCAATAACACCAGATCTGGTTGCCTTGCTGAGAGAATCTGATTTCCAGATATAAACGCCTGTATCGGCTTTTGTGAAGCTGAGGAGCTCAACGTCAAAGTTGTCGCCGTACTTGGTACCAACGATTTCCTGTCTTCCGTCGCCGTTTACGTCAGCAGCAATAGCGCCGAAGTAGGAAACTGCATCGTCATTGCCGTATGTAGCGTAAATTGATTTCCTATTAACATTGTTGGTATCAGGATAGGTATAGCTGTCGGCACCATTAACGTCGATTGACCAGAATCCGTACATATCCCAGTGATGATTGATGAGTTCGAGCTTTCCGTCGCCGTCGATATCAGCAGGAATTGTGTTCCAGTATGAGCCGCCAACCCAGTTTCTGCCGTTCTGAGTCTTTTTGGGGTCGCCGCCTTCCATTACTACCTTTGTAGCAAATGTAGCAGGAATATCACCGTCTACACCAAGGATATAAACGTCTTTACCTGGTGATGTGCCGTGACCAATGATTTCGCTCTTTCCGTCGCCATCGACATCCTTAACAAGGAAAACTTCTCTTGTGGTTCTGAGTCCCTCAAGAGAGCCTGCGCCCTTATAGGCAGCGTCATCAATATAGAAATCGGGTTCGCCGCTCGGGTCTGATCCCCAGGTCTTTGTATCCGGGTTCCACTCGAAGAAAACGATCTTTCCGTCACCGCCGCGTTCAAAAATGATTTCGGGATTTCCGTCACCGTCGCAGTCGCCAACCTGAGGGAATCTCGGGGTTGAACTGCTGCCCTTGCCAAGAAGAGCCGGAGTAACAGGAGATGACCAGATCACTTCGAGAACTGAAGGATCTGACTGGGAAGGAGCTATAACGTGAACTCTTCCGCCATTGTTATAATCGGTAGCAATGATTTCTTGCTTTCCGTCTTTGTTTGCATCCGCAACAATGACTCTTCTTACACCCAGATCTCCGAAGTACGGCAGTACTTTCTTTACTGAGTCGGGGAGCTTTGTGTCAAAAGCTGCGTTGTACACGGCCATAGACTGCATAGTAATGGGTGACTGTGCATATGCTACGCCGCATAGAACTAAAGTAACCAGTAGAAACGAGTAGATTTTTCTCATAACTGTTCCTTTTGTTTTGGGTTAATTAATTAAACTGACAGTTTGCGGTATACTCCGCTGCTGCCTTTCGAACCAGGTCCATCTGATCTATAATTGGAGTAGACTGCACCCTAAAAAGATTGCAGTCTACTCCCCAAAAAAGCTCAGTAATATTTCTTTAAAATATTTTTCGCGGACATTAATCATTAACCCTAAACACAAGAGAACAAAACATTGGAACCCAAAACGAAAACGTACAAACACTAAATCAGAGCATAACACACCATCAACCGTGATCATGCCGGAAACAAAAAAATTATCAGAGTGTATAAGTAAACCAGTTAAAGGCTTGAAGAGCCCTTTATGGCATATTTTTTTATGGCATGTTCAGCTGCTTTTTCCATGCTTCAACCCAATTGCTGAATGGAACCGTGAGCGGAACCGCCATTAGCCTGCCGCCAAATCCCATGTAGCGGTAGGCAAAAATATTCATATTTAATGCATCAGCTGAATTTAAGGCATCCTCATTAACACTGACACCGTAACTTTTGGCCAGCGTAGCCGTGTAACGCGTAAGTTTCTGAAGATATTCCTCATTTATTAGGTCTTTGGAAGTCATGCTGCTGCTTTTCCCAGCTTTATTGTCCTTAAGGCCGACCTTGTCTGTTTTTTTACCGATCAGCTTAAAGATTGAATACCCATCCTCGGTTTTGAGAGGACCGTAAACATCACCGACTTTCATTTCTCCTGCAATTCTGCCAATCTCACCATACATGCTTGTCGGAAAAAAACCGAATTCACCGCTTTTTTCCCTTGTCCACTCTCTTTTGGTGTATCTGCGGGCAAGTTCATGTATATCTATATGGTTGTTCAAACCGTCTAATATTTTTTCAACTGTTTCCAGGCTGTCTGTCAGTACTTCAGCTATATTAACCATTGGAACGGAAACCTCGTCCTTTGCCTCAAGCTGCTTTCTTACTGACTCCAGGTCACCGGGGTTGGCCTTAACAGAGTCCATTATCTGCGACTTCAGTACCTGTGACAGAAAGCTGTCGCGCCACATCTGAATGGATTGTTTAACCTCCGGCAGATTTTGAAGACCCTTCCTGAAGCCTTCCTCAGCAAGGAGTTCATTTTCTATATAATATTTGACCCTGTGGTCCAGCTTTGCCCTGAGCACTCCCGGCTCAACTGAAGAGCTGACAAAACCATCAAAGGCAACTTCATCTAAAAACTTTTTCAATGAAACCGGATTGGAATCCAGGCTGATGAATGTCATCTTAAGACTGTCTGGCCCGAACTCCTTTTCAATCCTCATAAAATCAGGTATGCTGACAAAAGGCTTTTCCTTATCCGGAACTTTAGAATCCTGTCTTTTTTCGGTAAGGATTTTTATAACCTTGTCGGCAAAACTCCAGAACATGTAGCCGTCGACGTTAACTTTCCTTCCGGCAAAGAAACTCTTATAATATCTCTGATATATAACGTCATTGGCTCTGTTATCCAGTATCTTTCTGGCCTCGCCGACTACTTTTTCCCTTTCCTTAGCAGAGGTGGAATACCTGTCGATGCGCTTGGCAAGCCTGAATATAAGCCACCCGTCCAGAGAATGGACAGGATCGGTATACATTCCAGGCTTCAGATTGAAGAGTGTTTCTTCAAGTGAACTGTCCACCTCACCAAAAGAAACCTCAAGAAGGGAATCTTTCGCTAAAGCAGAGTTCTTTTCGAGCAAAGAATTAAAAGGAACGCCTTTTTTCAGGGAATTGTAGAGAGCCTGAGCCCCTTTTTCATCCTGGGCCTTCAGGCAGTCGAGCTTGAGTTTATACCTGTTCTTTTGGACGGCTTTGTCAAGTTCAGCATTTGTAATATTGACCCTGCTGCTGATCTCATGCTTGTAAAGAGCATCCCTGACGTACATCTTCTCTATAGTTTTAAACGTGGAATTCATGACAGCAGAAGTATCGTAACCAAGGTCACGCGCCTTCTGAGCCAGGAGCTTCTCAGCAATTATGGTATAGAGAAATTCAGACTTGGGATCCTTCGAAAGTTTTCCCTTCTCACTCTTGGGCCACGGTGTAAGAGCAAAACGCTCTTTTATCTCCGAAGCACTTACAGTGGCGTTACCAACTTTCGCAACAACCTGATCTTCAACCTGAGCACTGATATTTATACTGACACCAAATAGGACTGCAAATAATAAGTTTTTCTTCATTCCGTACTAAAACAAAGAGCCTCAAAAAGAACTCATTAGGTTATAAAAAATCGCGCAGCACATAATAAAATATTCTGCTCTTTAACTATTCCCCCAAACCATCCCCGAAAAAAAATCAAGTCAAATTTACTAAAAAAATTCTTTAAATCAACAGTGGCAAATGACAAATAAATTAATTATCAGTGAAATACTTTGCTGCCGTAAGACATTTGCAAATAAGCCCGTTAGAAAAGGCACTTAAATTGTTTCTTTATGGATATGATGCCTTCTTTTTTACTACTGACTCAATGCAAAGAAACAGTAACTAAAAAGAGTAACCGTCTCATTATCGGAATTATCTCACTATTTCGAATACACTGCCGTAGAGGAACAAATACCTGCATCCTTATTGCTCTACGTGCCCTTAAAAATGCATATTTCATTATTTCTCACTAAGTTTACTTCTATAATTAACCTTTTGGGAGGAAGGCTATTATGTCTGGAACGCTGGCTGAAGATAAGAAGTACAACACCACTGTTATTTTACTCGTACTTTCACTTTTAACGCTTTTAATCCATTTCTTTACGAATTATTTTACCCAGTTCGGAATTTTCCGCGATGAATTATATTATATTTCCTGCAGCAGGAGGCCCGGAATGGGCTACGTTGACCAGCCTCCACTTTCAATCTTTCTTCTGGGCTTAAGCCGCCTGGCCTTCGGAGATTCACTCTTTGCGATCAGGATAATTCCGGCACTCTCGGGAGCATTAACTGTTATAATTATGGGACTTACTGTCCGCCGTATGGGAGGAGGCAAGTATGCCGTCATTTTATCCTCCATCTCCTACATTGCCGCTCCCATTTTCCTGGCAATGAATAATATCTATTCCATGAATGCCCTGGACATTCTCCTTTGGACACTTGCTTTCTACATCCTGGTTTTAATCCTGAGCCTGGATACAAATGAAAAAGACGCCGGATACTGGTTATTGCTTGGCGTTGTACTGGGGCTTGGCCTGATGAATAAAATAAGCATGATGTGGTTTGGTGGAGGGCTTTTCCTGGCGCTTCTGACCAGGCAGTACAGGCATTACCTTAAAACCCGGTGGCCATACGTTGCGGCATTAATTGCTTTTATTCTTTTTCTTCCCTTTATCGTATGGAACCTTACACACTCTTTAGCGCATCTTGAATTTATGCGCAATGCCTCGGGACTTAAATACCGTTCTGTTACCCCGGTGGATTTTATTTTAGGGCAGTTTCTTCTGATGTTGCCTTTGAGCATACCCGTATGGGCCGCAGGCATATATTATTTCTTTTTCAGCGAAAAAGGGAAGCAGTTCCGCGCCGCGGGAATTATTTATCTGGCCACTATCGCCATACTTATTATTAACTGGCACAGCAAACCTGAATATGCCGCTCCGGCCTACCCGGTGCTTTTTGCGGGCGGTAGCGTTTTTATAGAAGAATTTATCAGAAAAAGAAGCTTAACATGGCTTAAGTACGCGCTTCCTGCCATGATTTTGCTCTTTGCCATCCTCGTGGCCCCTTTTGTCCTTCCCTGCCTTCCCGTTAAAACATATATAGAATATAGCAGAATAACAGGTTTTCAGCCTGATGGACATGAGGGGAAAGAGACTACGGAACTCCCGCAGCTTTATGCCGATATGTTCGGCTGGGAGAATATGGCAAAGACGGTCTCGGAAGTATACCTTTCGCTCCCGGAGGGTGAAAGAAATGACGCGTTTATTTTTGCGCAAAATTACGGCGAAGCCTCCGCCCTGGAATATTACAGCAAAAAATACCCATTGCCTAAGGTAATGTCGCCCCACAACAGTTTCTGGGTCTGGGAGTATGAGGAATTAAAGGACCCGGCAAAGAAAAACAGCTATCAGACAGTAATAATAATCGGCGGGAAGGTGGAAGACCACCTGAAAGCGCTTGAAAGTGTGGCCCAAAAAGGAATAATTAAGAGCCAATATGCCATGCCATATGAAAATAACCTCCCCGTTTTTATAGGAAAAGGCTTCAAAATACCCGTTGAGGTAATTTGGAGGGCAGAGAAACACTTTATTTAAGACACTCTATTTAGGGGTTACTTAAGAAAAACAAGCTTCCGGGTTTCGGTATAACTGCCTGACTTAAGATGACAGAAATATATCCCGCCCGGAAGATCCTGGGCGTTAAAGCGGATCTCATGCTTTCCTGCTGACATTTCCTGATTTACCAGTCCTGTTACCTCGCGCCCCAGAGTATCAATTATCTTTATCTCAACTTTCCCGGCCTCGGGAATCTGATAGGGAATTACGGTTTCTGGATTAAATGGATTCGGGTAATTCTGGAAGAGCCCGTAACCGCCCAAAGAGAGGCTTGGAGCAACGCTTGTGGTCTTTATGTAACCCGGCTGCGTCATCGCGCCGCTTTCTTTGCTTATTATGCTGTAAAGAACGGGATCGGCAAGAACTTTATCTGTCTTATAGCTTATTCCATCTATTATAATATCCGAATTAAGAAGACGGATGCCGTGGCTGTAATCGACATATGTATCTATATGTATATTGGTGAGTGGCTGAATAGCCGACCCGTCGAGCTTATGCCAGCCGTAGATAACCACATGGCGTGGCCTGGTGGGATCAGTGATCTTGTTGCTTAGAACAACGTCTTTCTTGGTTCCACCCGTCAGCTGCCCCAGGTTTCCGGCTGAGGCAACCCTCTCGGAATCAATGGCCTTATTGTGATCAATAAATTTTGAGACCAGCTCATTTGCATTCCCAACGGGAGCATAAGTAACAGGGGCAAGTTTTACTTCAGAATGAGCGTAAATATCGTCCACAAGCTTGCTTGTGGGCATAGTTGCACCTATTAGATTTGCAAGCCTCTGTGCTGTAATGGGACCCATCGGTATGCGGCAGAAGTCAGTATTGGAGCCAATTGCAAGGTAATCCGGGGCAACATCGTAGGTTACAGAGTGGCTTATTCCCGCGGCGTCTTTTAACGTAGTACTAATTGTAACCAAATTTCTTAAGAAATCCGGCACATTGCCTCTTGAAATTTCATTATATATTTCAGCTTCCCTCTGCTCAAAGGTCATGTACTGAACTTTCTGCATAAAGGCTGAGCCTGTAAGACTGTTTGAAGGGCGGGGAGGAAGATTAAGTGTTTTGGGAATATAAACTTCTGTCTGGATTAAATCCGTATAGGCCCTTTGACCGTAATAGCTGTATCCATCGCCTTCATTAGGGGTGCCTGAAGTCATTGTCTGAATAAATCCGTTCAACTCAACCTGCACTGTGTGTAATATCTGCCTTCCGGGGTTTTCCTTCAGAATAATCTTAATTCTGCCGTTAAGAGCCGTATATTTAATAAATGACGTATCTGACTGGATTGTAAAATTAAAGAACTGCGCGAGATATTTCTGCATCAGTTTCGTCCTGTACCATGTGCCGCCCGTTGCGCTTACAACAGGTTTGCCGTTATATAGTGCTATGCTGTCGTTATAGGCTATAACGCTTAAAAAGTGACTGTCTGAAGATTTAAGCCACTGCGCCAGTTTTTTGCCGTATGTGTCGTCGTAATTATAGTCGCTGTCTAGAAAAGAGATCCTCTTGACGTAATCCGGAATTGAATCCATGGCGTTCATAAAGCTGAAAGTAAACCCGCCTCCGCCGCTGTGGCCCGAAAGGACCACAAATGGATTATAGTCCTTAAAAATATTTTTCACCGAATCTACTATATTCTTAACAAGAATTGCATTATCCGGGTGTTTACTTCTCCACGATGGCCAGCTTTTCTGATCGGTCATAAGGTATATAATAACGAGGTTATAATCTTTCATCTTCCGGCGCAGGAATCTTGCCTGCGCTCCGATATGCTGTATGTCAAAGTGCCAGTCGTCTCCTGAGGCTAATTTCTTGCCGATGGTCTGTTCTATTGTGTTGCCATTAGGAAGCGCAAAGAAAACGAGTCCCGTGGGCTTATTTTTGTCTATTGAGGAGTCAGCCGGAGCATTGATCTGAATCCTGACTTCAGGACTAATAGTAAAGTTCTGTATCTGCTCGTTAAAAAAAGGGCTTTTTACAAATCCCTTCAGCCTTCCGGGAGTATTCTGGGCGTTTACTGACACAGGTGATAAAATCTGAGAGATTAAAATGAATAATAAACAGAAGATATATCTCAAACCCATTGCTGTTTAGTCCTAAAGTTAAGTTTGTAATTATTTCAGGTAAAACTAAGACTTTTAGACTAAAATTAGAACAAAAATTAAAATTTATTTCCCCGCATCCGGCTTTGCGCACAGTTACATTCAAATGCCGCGGCCAGCGGCATCATATCGATAGCCCCCGGGCGCAGCCCGGCGGGTGGGGGTGGGGTGGCGGCGCGACAACGGGCGGCGGGCGGCGCGACGCCGGAATAATTTAAGCCGGAAGCGTGAAATAAAAAGTTGCGCCTTTTCCCTCTTCTGATTCAACCCAGATGTTTCCACCGTGGTGCTCAACAATTCTCTTGCAGATTGCAAGACCTATTCCGGTACCGGGATATGCCTCCCTTTCGTGCAGACGTTGGAATATTACGAATATCTTGTCGAAGAATTCCGGGGCAATCCCGATTCCGTTGTCTTTTATGGAAAAGAGCCACTGCCCGTCTTTTTTCTCTGTGCCAATCCTGATTTCAGGATCAACCGCACCCCTGAACTTTATGGCATTTGAGATGAGATTCTGAAAAACCTGGCGGATCTGCGTTGAATCGGCATTTATTACAGGAAGCTTCCCGTATATGATTTTTGCTCTGTTTTCTTCAATTGCCACCTTCAGGTCGGCCGTCACATTCTGCATAACGATGTTTAAGTCAGTTGGCGCAAGGTTTTCACCCTTTGTCGTAATCCGCGAGAATGAAAGCAGATCCTGAATAAGAGACTTCATTCTGACTGAGCCTTCAACTATAAACTCAATGAGCTGGTCGGCACTTGCGTCAAATTTATCCCTGTATCTCCTAGATAGCATCTGCGTACAGTTGGAAATCATTCTAAGAGGCTCCTGCAGGTCGTGAGAAGCCACATATGCAAACTGCTCAAGTTCCTCATTTGAGCGCTTCAG
>JBLMYS010000183.1:0-13334 GCA_050258415.1 Acidobacteriota bacterium
GATAGTTGCTTCAAAGGACAGGTATGCAAAAGGCTGGATTGACGAGGCTATAAGAAAGGATTACGTTAAAGCCTTGGTAAGGCTGGCATTTAGAAAAATGCAGTTCAGGCAGACCTCAGGCAAAGAAAAGGAATTTTATGCCGCGGAAGTTGAATTATACAGGAGTCATATACGTGATCTGCTCCTTAATTCACAGTTTAACTAGTTTCCCGGGTTTTATAATTTTTAATTTTTAATTTTAATTGATATGCCCAAATGTTACATTTTCATCGTCCCTTCCGGCCCGGTCTTTAACGCGGCGGAAGTTCAGCCCCTTGAGAACCTGACGCCGGGCGACTCGGCCCTCTTACAGTCGACACTCTATCTTAACTATAAGGATATGCTTTCAAAATCCGGTAATGGCTATGAAATTGTATATTTCCTCGACGAAAAGGACCGCGAATGCCTGCCCGAAGAATTTAACGACGAAGGGCTTAAAAAACAGTTCATCAAATGCTCTGAAGGCTGGGAAAATATTTCGGCATATATGTCCCGGAAAATTAACCAGGATTCAACCAATATACTCATCATTTTCTCCCACACTATTGGCATAACACCACAGAAGATTGAACGGTATTTTAACCTCTTAAATCACGAGGACCGCAACCTCCTTGTCGGTAGAACCTCCTGCCAGAGGGTCTCTCTTATTGGAATGAATTATTTCGAGGAAAGAATGTTCGACGGACTATCTTCCTGCTATCTGAAGTATGACGACTTTCTGCACTATGTCAACCGCCTGGATAACTTCCTTTTCATTGTCGACGGCTTTAATACGGTTGAACATCTGGATGACTTCAGGAAACTTTATAAGGTTCTCTCCACCCGTGAAAGCATCGAATTCTGCAGCCACGAAATCCATGAAAGATTCACGCACCTTTTTATCGAGTATAAGGAGCTTCTGTAGAAATTGAAAAAAGTTGGAATCTTAGGAGGCACATTCGACCCGATACACCACGGACACCTGATTACGGCTCAGGCTTTAATTGAGCTAAGGAACCTGGAGAAGATCATATTCATTCCGTGCTATATATCCCCTCATAAGACGGACGGGAACAATTCTTCGGGCCTCCACAGGCTTAATATGGTTAACCTCGCAATTAAGGACATTCCCTACTTTACCTCTTCCTCTATTGAAGTTGAACGTGGCGGCGTCTCATATACAATTGACACCTTAAGAGAGCTAAAGAATGATTACCCCCATATGGAGCTCATTATAGGGATGGACAACCTGGAAAAATTCTATACCTGGAAGGAACCCGATGAACTCCTTAAAATAGCTCAGCTGGTTGTAATGGAACGCGAGTCCAGGCCGCGACAGATCCCTCCTGACCGCTATTACGAGGCCGCGGAATTCGTAAAAACACCTTTTATAGACATCAAGGCCACAAATATACGCCAGAGAGTAAAGCAAAATTTGCCCATCGATTTTCTTGTACCTAAGGAGATAAAAGAATATATTTTCAGGTACAATCTCTACAAATAGTCTTTTTAACAAATTCATTTTAAGTAAAACTTTTCATCAGTATGTCAGAAAATTCTTTTACCGATAATTCATTTATAGATAAACTGCTCAACGGGGACAAAAGAACGGTTTCACGCTCAATCTCAATCGTGGAACACGGTAACTCCCGCGCCAAAGAGCTCTTAAAATCAATATACTCTAAAACAGGGCGTGCCTACAGAATTGGTATTACGGGACCTCCGGGAGCAGGCAAAAGCACACTTACAAACCAGCTTACAAAGTTCTACAGAAATCAGGGCAAGACTGTTGCCGTTATTGCAGTTGACCCGACGAGCCCCTTTACAGGCGGCGCGCTCTTAGGAGACCGCGTGCGCATGAGCGAAATCGGAAGCGATGAGGGGGTCTTCATCAGAAGTATGGCTACACGCGGAAGCCTTGGCGGCTTAAGCAAAACTACAATCGATGCCGCCGACGTGCTCGATGCCGCGGGATACGACATAATACTCTTTGAAACCGTCGGCGTTGGCCAGTCTGAACTCGACATCGCCAGAACTGCTGATACTACGCTCGTTGTGCTTGTGCCGGAGTCGGGCGACTCCATACAGGCAATGAAGGCCGGACTTATGGAAATTGCCGACCTCTTTGTCATGAATAAAAGCGACCGCCCGGGCTCCGACAGCGCCATCATTGCACTGCAGACAATGCTAATGATGAAAAGCCACGATGAAACCACCTGGCTTCCCAGAATCGTTAAATCGGTTGCAACTGAAAACTCCGGCATTGAGGATATTGCCCGCGAGATTGAAGCACATAAGGACCATCTTGTAAATAACGGCTCGTTCCAGAGAAAAAGAGAACTTAATTCCAAGATCAGAATTAAGGAAATCGTTGAAAGCCAGATCCGCTCCGAAATCTGGACAAAGGAAAGAGAAACCTCACTCAACAACTCTCTTGAGAAAGTTGTGCATGGCCGCATCTCTCCCTACCACCTGGCCGAAGACATAATAGAACACTACAAAAACGAATTTGAATAGACAGTTTAACTTTATACAAATTTAGCCAAATTTCCGTAGGGGCGAGCGGCGGCTCGCCCTTTGATCATCCTTTACACAAACGTTTCCCCATATCTCCATTTTAGAAAGAAAGAGGTCCCCCATTTAGAGTCCCTGAGGGACGACTTGCTTGTAGGGTTGTTTTATCACCTGCTTATTTATATTTTATATAAATCACACCTTTACCAGAAACTGCTCACAAAGGATAAACCAACAAAAATAGAGGGAAACTATTTTATGGCCGGAAATAACACTCCTTTTACCTTTGGACTTACCGAAGAGCAACTTGCCATACGCGATACCATAAGACAATTTGCCGGGAATAACATAAAACCAGTCGTAATGAAGTACGATGAAAGCCAGGAACACCCCAAAGAGATTTTCGAAGAACTGGGAGAAATGGGCTTCCTCGGCATACTCGTCCCCGAGGAAAATGGGGGCGCTGGCCTCGGCTATGTAGAGTACGCAATCGTTGTAGAGGAAATTGCCAGAATCGACCCTTCAATTGCTCTTTCCGTCGCGGCTCATAACGGGCTCTGCACTAACCACATTAACCTCTTTGCAAACAAAGAGCAGAAGGCAAAGTACCTGACGGACCTTGCCCAGGGTAAAAAGCTCGGAGCCTGGGGGCTTACCGAACCCGCCTCCGGAAGCGATGCCGCGGGAATGCAGACTACGGCAGAGAAGGAAGATGGCTATTACATCCTTAACGGAACAAAGAATTTCATTACCAATGGCGGCGTGGGACAAACGGCCGTCGTAATGGCTATAACAGATAAATCAAAGGGGAAAAAAGGGATATCGGCTTTTATTCTGGAAAAGGGCTTTGAAGGATTTTCTGTCGGAAAGAAAGAAAACAAGCTCGGCATGCGCGCCAGCGAAACCACGCAGCTTTTATTCGATAACTGCCGCGTGCCCAAAGAAAACATGATTGGTCTGGAAGGCGAAGGCCTCACCGAGGCCCTGAAAATTCTTGAAGGCGGAAGGATCTCAATTGCGGCCTTAAGCCTCGGGCTTGCCGAAGGATGCCTCGAGGCGGCACTTAACTATTCAAAACAAAGAAAACAGTTCGGAAAACACTTGTCGGAATTTCAGGCCATACAGTTCAAGCTTGCCGAAATGGCAACAGACATCGAGTCCGCCAGGCTCCTTACCTACCGCGCGGCAGTAAAAAAGGACAAAGGTGAAAAGATATCCCGCGAAGCCTCAATGGCTAAGCTCTTTGCAAGCGAGATTGCAACGCGCGCGGCAAATGAGGCTGTGCAGATCTTAGGTGGCTACGGATTTGTTAAGGATTATCCCGTGGAAAAGTTTTACCGCGACGTCAAGCTTTTGACAATCGGCGAAGGCACCTCCGAGGTTCAGCGCATGCTTATAGCAAAAAGTTTTCTGCAAGAATAAACTCATTAGAAAATATTCTTGATTTAACCCGGGTTTTACAAAACAAAGAAAGGCCATAATGAAAAAAATAGGTAATCCTCCATCTAATGACGAGTCATTCTTAAAAAGAGACGATCATTACAAAAACCTCATCAGAAAGCTGAATGCCGAAAAAGATAAAGCAAAATCAGGAGGCGGGAAAAAAGCAATTGAAGCCCACAAAGCCAAAGGAAAAATGACCGCAAGAGAAAGAATTACCTCACTTATCGACAATGGCAGCAAATTCTTTGAAATCGGTACACTTACCGCCCACGGCATGTACACCGAATATGGCGGTGCCCCATCTGCCGGAACCGTAATGGGGCTTGGCAGAATAAATGGCAGTTATTTTATGATTGTGGCAAACGACGCTACAGTTAAGGCCGGAGCATGGTTCCCGATAACAGCCAAGAAGAACCTGAGGGCACAGGAAATCTGTATGGATAACCGCCTGCCGGTTATTTACCTGGTCGACAGCGCTGGCGTGTTCCTCCCCCTTCAGGAGGATATTTTTCCGGATAAGGAACATTTTGGGCGCATTTTCAGAAATAACGCCAGAATGTCATCTATGGGTATCCCGCAGATTGCCGCCATTATGGGCCCGTGCGTTGCAGGAGGCGCCTACCTCCCTATAATGAGCGATGAGGCCTTAATTGTTGAAGGCGAAGGCTCCGTTTTCCTCGCTGGATCACACCTTGTTAAGGCGGCTATCGGAGAGGAAATAGACAACGAACGCCTTGGAGGCGCACTTGTCCAGTCGAACATCTCAGGCGTTACGGACTACGTGATGAAAAACGACACTGAATGCCTGGAACAGATAAGAAGCCTTGCGGGAAAGTTCGGCCAAACGCCCCGTGCCGGCTTTAACAGAATGGAATCCCTCCCCCCCAGATTCAGCCCTAAGGAGATCTATGGCATTCTGCCTGAAGATCCGCTTAAGACATATAACATGTACGAAGTAATAGCCCGTATTGTCGATAATTCTGAAATTGACGAATATAAGGCGGGCTACGGCAAGTCTATTATTACCGCCTACGCCAGAATTGACGGCTGGGCCGTAGGAATTGTCGCCAACCAGAGGAGTATCATAAAAACAGAAAAAGGTGAAATGCAGATTGGAGGCGTAATCTATTCCGACAGCGCCGATAAGGCTGCGCGCTTTATCATGAACTGCAACCAGAGAAGAATCCCCCTCCTTTTCCTGCAGGACGTGACAGGCTTTATGGTCGGCAGCCGCGCCGAACACGGCGGCATCATTAAGGACGGAGCCAAGATGGTAAATGCTGTTGCCAATTCCGTCGTTCCTAAAATTACTATTATCGTAGGCAACTCTTTTGGAGCAGGAAATTACGCAATGTGTGGAAAAGCATACGATCCAAGGTTTATATTTGCATATCCGAATTCCAGGATTGCCGTAATGGGAGGCCAGCAGGCCAGCAATACGCTCCTTGGAATCAGGATAAAACAGCTGGAAAAAGAAGGTAAAAAGATCACGCAGGAAGAATCTGAAAAACTCCTCAGGGAGATCGAAAGCTCCTACGAGGAAAAAAGCATTCCTTCGTATGCCGCTGCCCGGTTGTGGGTAGACGAGGTTATTGACCCGGCTGAAACAAGAGACTATATTTCGATGGCAATTGAAGTGGCAAATAATAACAGTGAAATTCCGGAATTTAACCCGGGTGTAATACAAACCTAGAAATGCTGAAACGCTTTTTACATATGCTTAAACTTTTACCTGTGATGATTCTCGCGCTGTGGCTTTCGCCCCAAAGGCTCCACTGCCAGGTGACAAGGCTTGGAGGTGCCGTGGATTCGCTATCAAAATTTATTGCTTCAGACTATTTCCAGAGCCTGCAGAATAAGACGGGAAGCCTGGAACTGACGGATACCCTCTACCACCGCGCCCTCAGCATCTACGGCGGCAATACGACAAAGGCACTTCTAACCCTTACATTTGCAACCGTGCCGTACAAGTATGTGCCTGTTGTTCTGCCTTTATTAAGGATCCACATAAATGTCCCTTTCTATGCCCCGGGCGACAGCATCTTCCACCTCAAGAACCGCCACCTGCCGCGTGAGCTCTTTTATAACTCGCCCGAAGATGAAGGGGGCGACCGCGACAAGCTTGCCCATTTTTTCGGAAGTGCTTATCTTGCCTATAGCTCCGGAATCTTTGATTTTACAAAAATAATTGGCATTTTTGTAGAAGAATTCGAAGAAAAATTCTATATCCAGTCCTCTGCCGACCCAAGGGATCTGGCAGCTGATGAGCTGGGGGAAATCTTCGGCAAGACTCTAAAAAAAAATAAGGAGGTGCTTCCTTCAGAAGTTCTTCTTACGTATCCTTTAATATATTTCAGATATAATTTATGAATTCTGTCTTAGTTATTGATGACGAAAAAGAAATTTGCGAAAGCATTAAAATGATTCTCGAATACGAGGACTACGAGGTCGATTATTCCACCGAAGCCATTAAAGGCGTGGAAAAACTGACCTCGGGAAACTTTGACGTCGCCCTTCTGGACATTCAGATGCCCGATATGAACGGCTTTGAGGTCCTAAATAAATTGAAAGAACTCAACCTTGACATAAATGTAATTGTAATTTCTGCCTTCAGCAGCCTGGAAAACGCCGTCAAGGCAACCAAGCTCGGAGCCTTCGATTTTCTTGAAAAACCGATCGACCGCGATAAACTCCTCTTAAGCATTCGCAACGCCTTAAGCCAGGTTAAACTGGTTAAGGAAAATAAGGAGCTTAAGAAATCCTTAAACGAAAGCAGCGTTATTATCGGAAGGAGTCCCGCCATACAGAACGTGCTCCAGATTATTTCAAGAGTGGCACAGATGGACGTGAGAGTTTTAATTACAGGCGGGAACGGCACAGGAAAAGAACTCGTCGCCCGCGAAATACACCGCCAGAGCCAGAGAGCCAGTCAGAACTTTGTTGAAGTTAACTGCGCCGCCATACCTAATGAGCTGATCGAAAGCGAACTCTTCGGCCACGAGAAGGGATCTTTTACCGGTGCCTTCCAGCAGAGAATAGGAAAGTTTGAGCTTGCAAATAAAGGCACACTTTTCCTGGACGAAATCGGCGACATGAGCCTGCAGGCTCAGGCCAAGGTCTTAAGAGCAATTGAGGACGGGAAGATCGAACGCGTGGGCGGAAACAGGAAAATTGACGTCGACGTTAGAATCATCTCGGCTACAAATAAAAACCTGAAGGAGGAAATTGAAAAGGGCAATTTCAGGGAGGACCTCTTTCACCGCCTGAACGTTATACCTATAATTGTTCCCCCGCTTAAGGACAGGGTTGAGGATATCCCGCTCCTTGTTGAACATTTTGCCCATGAGATTTCAGCAAAATATAAAATTCCGCCCGTTAAGTTTACCCCGGCCGCAATTAAAGCCCTTCAGGGCTTTGAATGGACGGGTAACGTGCGCGAGTTAAGAAACATAGTGGAAAGAATTATTATCATGATGCCGCAGAAGGAAATTAACGATAAGGATGTCTTTAAGATCGTCCCCCCTTCCCCTGCAGGCATGGATGACATAATGAATATTAACAATTCATTCCAGGATTTTAAGGAAAAAGCCGAACGCGCTTTCATATTAAGACAGCTCGAGGCAAACGACTGGAATATCAGCAAGACGGCTGAACTGCTCGATATTCAAAGAAGCCACCTCTACGCAAAAATGAAAAAGTACGACATAGAAAAAGGGGGAGAATAATGGCTGAGACTATTTTTTCGAAAATTATACGTAAGGAAATCCCTGCAAAAATCGTCTATGAAAACGATGACGTGCTTGCATTCAGGGATATTAATCCTCAGGCTCCCGTACACATTCTGGTCATTCCGAAAAAAGAAGTAATTGAAAACACCACGCAGATCAAAGGAAGAGAGCATGCAGAACTCTTAGGCAAACTCTTTGATGCCGTAAATGAAATTGCAAGAGCCGAAGGGATCTCCGAACAAGGCTTCCGCGTGGTTATCAACTCCGGACCGGACAGCGGACAGGACGTACACCACCTTCACCTGCACCTCTTGGGCGGCCGTAAAATGCACTGGCCTCCGGGCTGATAAGAGTCTTTGGTTTTGCATTTATCAGCATAATTAAATATTTTTGTCCCGTTGAGGTTTAATATCCCGGATTTTTTCTTGAATAGTTGTCTTGAGATGAGAAAATATTTAATTACTCTGATTTTTCTGCTTTGTGTCATCCCAAAGTGTACCTTTGCCCAGGGCAGTATTGAAATCTCTTCAGGCTGCTCGCTGGAAATCCAGAATAAAATAGATATTGAGCTAAGCGGGAACTGGGTCAATAAGGGTACTTTTACTCCCGGGCGCGGCACTGTGACGCTTACAGGCTCTTCCCCGCAGACAATCTCAGACCCCTCGGATGCCCGCTTCCATGACCTGGAAATTAAAAACCGCTCGGGAATCGTCACGCTTAAGGGTAACCTCTCCCTTACGGGAAACATTTCCTTAAACTCAGCCAGGCTCAATACCGGCTTTTACACTCTAGCACTCGGGCATGATTCAAAACTTACGCGCTCAAACGGCTATGTCATAGGAACTCTTAAAAAGGGATTCTCAAATTCCGCCTCCAAAACTTTTGAACTGGGAACTGAAGCAGGCTACGCGCCTGTAACCATAAAGGCACAGGAGGGCTCCGGCAGCATTACAGTCAAGGAATTCCAGGGTACACACCCCAATGCTATCGGGAAAATGAATCTTAAAAGGTTCTGGACAATTGACTCGGACGGGATTTCAAAGGTGGACCTGACATTCCAGTACCAGCCCCATGACGTAATTGGAAACGAAGAGGAGTATAACCTGGGCGTTTTTACGGGGAAATGGAACTTCCCCAAAAGCCAGCTTAACCCGAAGAAACATTCCGTTAGCATTTCAGGAGTCACAAATTTTTCAGCTGACTGGTCCGTGGGCAAAGTGCCTCCCCTTCCGGTTGACCTCTCCAGCTTTACCTTTGCCGCAACAGGCAGCCACGTGACGCTCCTTTGGGAGACACTGACGGAGATCAACAGCAAATCTTTCTCTATTGAACGTTCGGCGCTTTTCAACGAGACTTCACGCAACTTCAACTGGCAGAAAGTGGGCGAAGTTGATGCCTTCGGGTACTGCAGCTCGCTGCAGGAATATTCCTTTATCGATAATGGCTTAAACCCCGGGTTTTATGCCTACAGGCTTAAGATGACCGGAACAGACGGCACACTAAAGTATAGCGATCCTTTAACCCTTCAGATTATGAGGCCGGTCCTGGCGGATCTGGGGCAGAATTATCCCAACCCCTTTAACAGCATGACCTCCATTAATTACACAATTCCTGAAGACGCGCAGGTTACGCTTTCAATATTTAACATTCAGGGGCAGCTCATATCCCAGCCGGTAAATGAGTTCAAGTCAGCCGGGCACTACACATTTAACTTTGACGCCTCGAACCTGGCCAGCGGGACCTACATCTACAAACTCACTGCAGGAAACTTCACGCAGATAAAAAAGATGCTCCTGCTAAAGTAGCCCGATTGGGCTAGACTGAATAACCGCGGCCTGAATAGCCACGAGCTTTAGCTCGTGGGAAACGGGATAAAAAATATTTGGGGCTTTAGCCCCGGATTCTTCGCGGAAAATCGGGGGCTGTAGCCCAAATGGGGAGAGGAAATCTTCCTTTCCACGGCCTAAAAGGCCGTGGCTATTCATAAAACTAAAATTACTTATTTCCTCTTCTTCTTCCCGCCCTGTTTTTTGTATTCCCCGGGGTGCTTTTTGCTTTTATCCAAAACCGGTTCACTTCCCATTACGGTTTTAGACGTCTTAAATACCTTCACTTCAGGCTTCTTTGGTCCCATTGGAAAACGAAGACTCGAAAAATCCTCCACTTTTCCATCGGGACTTAACATATTACCCCTGGTTGCAACTGCGTGCCACGAAAACGTGACATGGCTCCTTCCGCCCTTTAATTCCTTAACATCAAAACCCTCTTTTGTCTTGTTCGTTACAAATACCCCGTTGCAGTCTCCTTCCACCTGAACGAACACTTTTACCGGATTTACATCATCAACAGTTATCGTCCTTGAAAAGAGTGAATCCATACTCACGTGCGCAAATCCCCTTTCCAGCTGCCCCGTGCCATAATCTTCGAGAACAACTTCAGGACTTGCGGGATTAAACATCACCCTGTTCTCACCCTTTCCGTCTTTAACCATAACGCCATTTACTCCTGAAGTAAGTATTCCGTAACCCGTCTTCCCGAGGCTCCCTCCAACGAAGGCATAAGAATCGGGGGCGCCTGAGGCCTCAAAATACCCCCCCCACTTTGCCTTTTTTGAGGTGTCGCTGTGGGCAAAACCCGTTACGCCAAAATACCTGCCGCTTCCGGAAACCCCGGCTCCCACTCCAGGCGCAGTAACTGAATCAAGGTTATTACCCCCTGCAATTATCCCTGTACCCGACAAGGAATCGGCCGAAGCGGAAAACAATCCTGCAAGCCTTCCCGAAGCGCTTATACCCGAACCTGTCTCAAGCAGTAACGCGGAATTTAGCCCGTTGCCTAAGGCCACAATGCCTGTACCTGATGAATCCTTGCTGCGGCCTATAATGCCTGAGGCCATCCCGCTTATGCCTTCAATGCCGAAGCCTTTAAGTGAAATTCCCTTTATGCCTGAACCCACTGATGTGTTCTGACCGAATACACCCGATCCCGACGAGGTATTAACACCCAGCACCCCCTGGCCATTATCCGTATTTTCACCATAAATTCCGGAATAGCTCCCCGAGCTGTAACCGTTTACCGGATAATCCGCAATACCTTCCGTATTATTAATGGCGCCCGGATAACCCGAACCGTAAGCTGCAAAAAGATCCCCTGACCTGAAACCGGCTGAGTTTACCGTTATACTTCCTTCAGGCTGAATCCTCATCCTCTCGTTTTCATATGCATTCCCCCCGGTCCTGAAGACGAGCGCCTTTTCATCCAGCGTTCCAATGAAGTTGCTGTCTGTGTTTATGCCGCTGTTTCCGGTAAGAGACCACCCCGGCTTCGGGAGCGTGCCGCGGGCAAAAATGGTACCCTTGTCATCTGCAAATAAAAGTCTTGAACCACGACCCGATAAAACCGAAGACCTTACATCCCCCATCACCTGTAGTCTTACGAGAGGATTCATAGAGCCAATGCCGACGTTCCCGTCACTTTTAATAAAAAAAAGTGAGTTGCCCAGGCTGTCTTTTACATTTAAGGCAGACTGTGCAAAAGCCGTAGACGAGAAAATAAGTAATACCAGAAAAGCCGATTCTATTAAACGTAATTTCATCTTAAGTGTCTCTAAAAAAGTTTCAATATTGTGCCGGGATCAAACTTAAACAGAATCTGAATAAATTTCTATATTTGGCGGGTTTATGATATGGTTTTAATTTAAGACGTGCCGGAAAGAAATAAAAAAGGGACAAAGAGAACTCCTCTTAGAGCCCCTCTGTCCCTCTTAAAAACATCGTTTTATTTGAAAGCCTTAAAGCTTCTCCTTAATCCCTTTGTCTGCTATATCCGTCCTGTAGTAGATATTCTCAAAACGGATATTCTGAAGAGCCTTATAGGCTTTATCCTTGCACGCCTGCAGGTCATCTTTCTCCAGCACAGCTGTTATACCTAATACCCTGCCGCCCGATGTCACAACTTTATTCCCGTCTTTTTTCGTCCCGGCCTGAAAAATAATAATTCCGTCTTCCTTGAAATCAAGCCCCGAGATCTCAAAACCCTTTTCGAAAGCCTCAGGGTATCCCTTTGATGCCGCGATCACACATACGGCGGAGCCTCCCGAGTACTTTACGGCAGTTTTATCCAGCTTTCCCGCTGCGGATGAATATAGAAGTTTTAAGAAGTCGCCAGCAAGAACAGGAAGCACGGCCTGCGTTTCAGGATCTCCAAACCGGCAGTTGAATTCAACCACCTTCGGGCCCTCGCTTGTGAGCATAAGCCCGCAGTAAAGGCACCCTGAGAAAGCGCGTCCTTCTTTTTGCATTCCCTTTAAGACGGGATCAATAATTTTCTCTTCAACTTCCTTCAGAATTTCAGGCGTAACTACAGGCGCGGGTGCATAGGCTCCCATGCCCCCGGTGTTTTTACCGGTATCATTGTCCCCTATTCTCTTGTGGTCCTGTGCCGCGGGAAGGCAGATGAAACTATCCCCGTCGGTTATGGCAAAAATAGAGGCTTCCTGTCCCGTCATAAATTCTTCTATAACAATCCTGTCGCCGGCAGTCCCAAAGCTGCTTGTCTCAAAGCATTCCTTCAGCGCCATTTCAGCTTCATCCAAGCTGTTGCAGATTAATACACCCTTTCCAGCTGCAAGCCCGCAGGCTTTTACAACTACAGGGAATTTTACTCTTCCCAGATATTCTCTGGCCACTTCATAATCTTTTTTATCGAAGACAGTAAAATCCGCGGTCGGAATGTTGTACTTCTTCATGAAGTTCTTTGCAAATGCCTTGTCCCCTTCAATTTCTGCGGCCTTACTCTGGGGGCCAAAAACCTTAATGCCATGTTCCCTTAACTTATCGGCCAACCCCTCAATTAGAGGCACTTCGGCTCCAACGACAACCAGATCGATATTATTTGTCTTGCAGAACTGCAGTATTTCATCCTGCGAGGAGGTATTTAGGGAAACGTTTTCTCCCAGAGACTCAGTGCCGGGGTTTCCGGGAATTATATATAAATGATCAAGTTCCTTACTTTCCTTAATCTTATAGGCCAGGGCGTGCTCCCTGCCTCCGGAGCCAATCACAACAACATTCATTATAACGCTCTTAAGTAAAATTGAAAACTTTTTGTCAGCTGTTCTGTAAACAGCTCGCGCCTGTGCTTCTGGATAAAATCCTCATTCGGTTTTGGAAGCTGTCCGGCTCTGTAAAGGGAGTGGATCTTAAGCAACGCCTGCTTTATCTGCTGAACATTGTCCGGCTCGGTTATAAAGGCTGCGCCGTATTCCTGGGCCGCCATTTTTGCCGCGCCTTCAGGCAGGCATGCCAGAACAGGTTTACGCGTCCCGAAATACTCAAAGAGTTTTCCCGGCGTATGAGCATCCGCGCTGTTCTTTTTGCCAACCATAAGCCAGAGAACGTCGCTCGAAACAATTCTTCTTATTGTCTCCCTGTGATCTAAGTACCCAAGGTTCTTTACGTACTGCTGAAGCCCAAGCTTTGCAATAAGATTAATATTTTCCTTCCTCAGGTGCCCTAAGAAAACAAGCTCAATATTCTGTGCAACGTCGGGCCTTTCCATTGAAAGCGCCTTAAAAGCCTTCAGCAGGTATTTGGGCGTTATGTATTCATAGAATATGCCCGCATGCGTAAG
>JBLMYS010000184.1:0-4437 GCA_050258415.1 Acidobacteriota bacterium
TACGTCGATATCGTAAATATGCATAACAACTACGAGACATGGAGCAATAACCCGATTGAAAGACTCCCGGACTATGTAAACGAGCTCTCCGAAATAGTTATGCGCTACGGCAACCGTCAGTCACTCTGGATGGCTGAAGTGGGCTACAGCACCTGGAGAATGAAACCAAATAAAATTTCCAACGACTATAACCCTTATTACGACTACGAGCACACACTGCGCTATCAGTCGGTTGAACTCTTTAAGACTTTGTCCCTTGCCTTAAGCGTGGATAAACTTGCGGCCATTTGCTGGTATGAAGTAAAAGACCTGCCGCCGGCAGAAAACGTAATTGGAGACAATAATAACAGGAACCTTGGCGTGGCCTTTGCGGACCACAGCCCCAAGCCCGCTCTTAAGGCGCTCTCGTTTTTTAATACCCTGTTTTCTCATAAGAGCAAAAGCTTCGATAAATCGGTTGAAGTCGTAAAAAATGTCGGCTCCGATAGCTACACAACAACATTCCAGGATGAAAATGGCGACGTTACTGTAGTCGCATGGCTTAAGACCAATCTGCCCGGCGAGCGCCATGATACGACAGGCATGGTAAAGGATACAAGGGTTGAACATATCGGCCTTACTATCCCCGCAACGCTTAAAGGCGATGCTACACAGTATACAGAGCTGGGAGAAGCACAGAAGTATACAAATGTAGTAAGAAAGAACGGCGCCACCATCTTAAACGGCATTACCCTTAAAGGCGGTGAAATATTCATTTTGAAAATTAAAAAGTAACAACAACTTAAAACTTAAAACTCAAAACTTAAAACTTAACTTTATGAAACTCAGCTCACAACATATAACAGGAGAGAACTTCCTGAAATTCGGGAAGGTGGTAACTTTCCCGGAAGGAAGTCCTACCTCAGAGGCAAAGGACTATAAGTTCTGGTCCGACATTGCAAGCTACCATATCGACGGCGACACAGAGATCGGTATATGCACTGTCTTCAGGCAGCCTGAGAGTGAAATAAATGGAATGGAGCGCCACCTCGATACGCCTGAAGTACTGATCCCGATAGACGCTCCTTTTACTCTTCCCCTTCTTTTAGAGGGCGACAAGGAAGAAGACGCAAAGGCATTCCAGGTAAATGTGGGTGAGGCCGTTGTGATAAATAGCGGCGTATGGCACGGCGCCTGCCTTCCCTTTAAGGTTGAAAAGTCCTCATACTTTGTCATCTTCCGCAGAAGGACCCCCTATGAAGACGTTGAGAAAAAGGACATCCGGACGCTTGAAATAACCGAATAATCACAAAAGAAAGAAGATAAACTTGTTTACAGTATCAAATAAAAAAATACAGATAACATTAGAAGATAAACCTTTTAGAGTTCATGAAATATTAAACAGGGAAACGGGCCAGAGCTTCTCTTCGGGCGGAAAACAGTCCGTCCTCGTTCGCGTCCCGAGCCACATCTCCGAGCCTGCGATACTTGACAGCCTGGAGGAAATTGAACCTTCCACTTCAGGCGTAAGTTTCACGCTCTCGGATGATACGGGAGAATATAAAGCCCTGATCAAAATCTCGGAGAGTGAGGAAGGAATTAAATTCAGCATGAAGGCCACAGGGCCTGAACCCATCTGGATGGCCGAGTGGAGAATCTCGGGGCTGGAATTTGATAACGTCATTATTCCTGCTCTTGGCGGACAAATGCTCACCAAAGATATGACGCCTGACACCTCGCTTAGCTACAAGTACCCATTCTGGTGGAACGCGCAGTTTGTAATTGGTGAGTCTAAAACGGGGGGTATATGGCTCCATACAAAGGAAAGCGCCCCCCTCTTTAAGCTCCTTAGAGTAAGCCGCGCTGAAAAGTCCTTTGGCTTTACTTTGGGCTTTGAGGCCGAGGCGCCATTAAGTAAAAATACTCTTGAAGCCGAATGGTTCATTGAAGGCTATAAAGGGAGCTGGAAACGCCCCGTGGACCGCCACCGCAAGTGGCTTGAAGGTGAGTTTAACCTCATAAAAACCGGAGATAATCCTCATTTTCCCAATTGGGCAGGTGACATCAACTTCATACTGGAAGTCTGGGGAATGCGCAAGGATTCCAGTGAACCCCACCATACATTCGATGAGATGAAAGAACGCCTCGAAGACTTTGGCCGTCTCCACCCCCCTTCGGAGACACTCTTCTATATCCCCGGCTACGCTGAGCATGGAATAGACTCCCACGCTCCCGACTATAATCCGGGCAGGCATTTAGGAGGAGAGAAAAAATTTAAGGAACTCGTGGACTTTGCCCACCAGATGGGCTACCGCGTCATGATCCATACAAACGTTCTTGCAATGACCTTCACCCACCCGCTATACAAGGAGTTTAAAAAATTTCAGGTCGTGGACGTCTTTAACCGCCCTCAGGGCTGGGCTATGGATATAGACGGCGACTGGCTTAGCGAGGACTACTTCGCCTATATGAATCCCGGCTATAAGGAATGGGGCGATTTGATGACGAAAATTCTGGGTGAGCTCATAAGTAAGTATGATCTCGACGGGGTGTTCCTGGATCAGACGCTCCTGGCATTCAATGAAAGCAAAGGCCCGAATTTCATTACCGGCATGAGAAACCATATCGAGCGCCTTGAAAAAACTTTCCCTAATGTCCTCTTCTCAGGCGAAGGAATCCATGAGCAGGTGCTCAGTGCCCTCCCGATGGCGCAGATACACGGCATAGACAGCCTGGCCGACGTGCACGGAATGGAAGGGCGCAAACGCTGGAAGAAGGTGCATCCCGTTTCATCTTACCTCTTCGGTAAATATACAAGGCTTACAGCACACCTCTTGACAAAGTACCCTAACCACCCGATCTTTAAGCTGCAGGAGGCTTCATATAAAAAGCTGGACATTATACCGGCTCTCTGCCTTTACAATAAATCGCAGAAGATCGATACGCCAGAGGTAAGGGAGATGATAAGGCGCGCTGATGATCTGAAGGAAAAACTTAAAAACGGTAAAAAGCAGAAAATACAAGCCGAACAAGGATAACTTTATGAAAACACTTAAAGCAGCAGTAATCGGTACCGGCTTTATCGGGCCGGCACACATTGAAGCATTAAGAAGAATTGGAAACGTGGAAATTCACGGCATCGCCTCCCTGGACTTTGAGGGTGCAAAGGCTCTGGCTGAGAAGTACTCAATCCCGAATGTTTACGATAAGTGGCAGAGCGCGGTATGCGATAAGGAAATCGACATAATCCATAACTGCACGCCGAATAACCTGCACTTCGAAATCAATAAGGCCGCAATAACTGAAGGCAAACACGTAATTTCTGAAAAACCCCTTACCTTAACTTCACAGGAATCCGAGGAGCTTGTAAGGCTCGCACGTGAAAAAGGAGTCGTAAACGCCGTTAACTTTAACTACCGCTTCTACCCCCTTACACAGCACGCAAAAAGTATGGTTGAAAAAGGGGATTTGGGACAGATATATCTCGTGCACGGGCATTACCTTCAGGACTGGCTCTACTATGAAACGGACTATAACTGGCGCCTGGATACTGAGATCTCTGGCGAGTCGCGTGCCGTTGCCGATATAGGCTCGCACTGGTGCGACCTTGTGCAGTTCATTACCGGAAGCAAAATTAAAAGGGTCATGGCCGACCTTGTAACGGTGCATAAAACAAGAAAAAAACCTCTTCAGGAAGTTGCAACCTTTAAGGGGAAAGAGGAACAGGCCAAAGGAAACTTTGAGGACGTTGAAATTAAAACCGAAGACGCGGCCTCTGTCCTCCTTCAGTTTGAAAACGGCGCACGCGGAGTCTTTACAGTCTCACAGATCAGCGCCGGACGCAAAAACAATTTCTTATTCGAAATCGACGGCAGCAAAAAAGCCGTCTCATGGGACCAGGAAGAACCTAATAATCTCTGGATCGGCTACAGGGAAAAAGCAAATGAAATACTGATCAAAGACCCCTCGCTTCTGGATGAAAACGCACGGCGCTACGCCCACTACCCCGGAGGCCACCCGGAAGGATACCCCGACGCGCCAAAGAACCTGTTTATGAATGTCTACGACTTTATTAGACAGGGGAAAAATCCCCTTACCGATAAACCCAACTTCCCGACATTCGAAGACGGCCACCAGGAGATTAAAATTGTTGAAGCAATCCTCAAAAGCAGTAAAGAAGAAAAGTGGATCGAAGTCTAACTTAAAACTCAAAACTCACAACTTAAAACTCATAACCTGAAAAGCGGAGACATAAATGAAACTTGGATTTTTAACTGCCTGCCTGCCAAAATTAAAACTGGAAGACCTCGTAAAATGGGCCTCCCAGGAGGGATTCCAAAGCCTTGAACTGGCCTCGTGGCCTGTAAAATCGAAACGCGACTACCAGGCGCGCCAGATCGATGCCGCAAACTTCAAGCCTTCGGACGCCGAAAGAATAAACGCGCTCTTTAATGAGCA
>JBLMYS010000185.1:0-7203 GCA_050258415.1 Acidobacteriota bacterium
ACCCCCTCTACAAGTTTTGCACGCGTTAAGGAAAGCTTGTCTTTATCTATAACTGCCTGCTCTGTCCTGTACTTTGTCTGCAATCCGTTAAATATAGGATAACTGATCTGAAGGCCAACCATAAAATTATTGGCCCAGTTATAATTCCTGAACTGGAATGTATTGTCCTGAGTCTGGTACTGATAGGTGCCGAATGCCGCAAGAGTAGGGAAGTAATCAGACTTCTGGATATTTATGTTCTTCTCCAGTATGTTTTCCTGAGACTCAAGCGCCTGCACCATGCTGTTTTTCTCAACTGCCTTTTGGCTCTCCGTTTCAATTACATCCTGCGGCAGCTCCGCCATCTCAAGCGTTCCCGTAAGCTCAATGTTCTCTTTCAGATCCAGCCCCAGGAGAAACTTGAGCCCGTTTTTTGCCAGCTGAAGCGTATTTTCAGATTTGCTTACTGAAGGCTCTGTGTTGGATACCTGTACTCCTGAACGAAGATAATCAAACTCGCTTGCCATCCCCTGCTTGTAAAGCTGACTTACGTTTTCATAGTTTGCCTTTGCTAGATCAAGTCCCTGGCGGCTCACATCAACCACCTGCTGAAGCAGAAGGACGCTATAATAGGCTTTTTTTACTGAGTCAACTACATTTTGCCTCGTAGCATCTGTACTGTGCTCCGTAAAGTTGCGGTACTCCTTTGCAATCTGTATTGCCGTATTGACCTTTGCGCTGAAAAGAACCTGGTTTGCCGTAATACCCGCCGTATAGCTGTTGTTTGAACCCAGAGTCATCTTCAATGTCTGGTCTGAAGGGTTGAACTTCGTGTTTGGCGGCATAAAGAGCACAGGAAGCGAAATGTTTCTTGAATAATTTGCCGACAGGTTGACCTGCGGCAGCGCGTTTCCGTAAGCCTCGCTTATCTGGGCTTCCGATTTATCCAGATCCTGCCTGGAAATGAGTATATCTTTGTTCTTCTGAAGAGCCATATTTACTGCATCACCCAGCGATATCTTCAGAACACCTTCCGGAGAACTCTGGGCATACAGGCCTGTTGCGAACAATACTAAAACTAACAATATGCTTTTTTTCACTTTAACTCCTTTCAAGCTCTATCTACTTGTTTAAGATTCCATTAAATAATATGTCCAGTACGAAATTTAAGTGCTCATCAACGTTCGAATGATCCAGCCTCTTCTTTTTAAGCTGAGTAACAACGTAAGGGAAAATCAACGTATGATAAAAATAGTAGAAGTATTCGGGATTCAGATTCCTGATTTCCCTGTTTTCAATCCCCTCACGTATCCTTTTCCTGAATACCTCGTCAATCTGGCAATTCTTGTCCTTAAAACAATCCTGGCTAAGATGCACCGGTTTTTCGCCTATTCCTGTAAAGTAACTTACCAGCAGAAACAGTTCATCTTTGTGATTAATAAAGTTCTCAAATGTGCTTCTGGTGTATGACTTCAAAAATTCAATGAGACCGGTGGTCGTACGATCCGTTTCACTCACAATCTCCAGGTTAGAATCGAGAATGGATTCAATTATACTCCTGAAGATCTCCTCCTTATTCTGAAAATAATTATAAATCGTACCGATCCCGAACTCAGAACTTGTAGCTATGTCTTCCAGTGTAGCGTTTGAAAACCCCTTCTCGGCAAATAATCTTGCTGCAGATTTGAGTATTTCCTGCTTTCGTTGCAGGCGTTCTCTTTCTTTTCTGCCTAATTTGCTTATATCTTCCATTTTTAAACCATAATGTAAAATGATAATTCGTATACAAAAATATACATTCATGATGTGAATGTCAATTACTATATTTATTTATACCATTCATTTTACGAATGGCCATTCACTTTTTAGCTAAAATACTTATTTACGCCTGAATTAAGCCTTTCTTCGCTTTTTATTAATACAAAAATATAAGATCCTTCAGACCTTAAAAGGGGATTTCGGCCAACGTGGGAATTTAACCGGTGAGGAATAGCAGATATACCTGTGGGTGTATGATACCTATAGACTGCCCCCGGGGGCGGATACTAAATGGAACTAAAATCTATAGGCAAACAGCAGAGAATATGAATTTTGGGAAAAAACCGGGAGAACCGAAAGCCCTTCTTTTGTGCCTCCCCGCGAACTGCCACCCTTTTCCGGGGCGACTATATTCCCGAATGTATATCCTAAGAGGATCCCGAGCGGAAGGTCACTAATCCAGTGCATCCCTTTTGACATCAGCCCCAGTCCCAGCCCTCCAATGAGCGCATAACCCACGGGCCTGATCCACTTGATTTCAGGATAATTATTTGCTAGAACTGTAACTGTAAGACTTGCAGTCGTAATATGCCCCGAGGGAAATGCGTAATATTTTGGCTGGTTCCTCTGGTACTTTGCGGGATTTGGAAACACACGCCATTCTCCAGCATCGTTTTCTGAGGCCTCGGGACTCTGCCGCCCTGTTATTCTCTTTAGAATCTGAACCATAATGCCGCTTGCAATCACCCCTTCTGCTATGTTGCTTGCCGTCGTAAGTGCCCGTGAATCGCCTGCTGAAATTCCATAAATGGAAAGTGCCCCGGCAAAAAGAAAATGATATTTCCCGTCGCCAAATTCCACCATCAGCCTGGAAAAATTACTGTAGTTCGCTGACTTGTGGTCAAGCGAATGACTCCAGGATCCCAGAGGCTCATCTACTGTCATCAATAAACCTGTCAGCGCCGCAATCCCGGCTACAACCGGAAGCGCCCTGGAGGAAAAACTGGTCTTAAAGAAAGTATTGTAATCTTCCGGAATACGCGTAATCATCTGATGCCAGGCCATGGCCTGCGAAGTGTCAGACTGCCGGGGACTATCTGTCTGGACCGGTTCAACTGCCTTAAGAGAATCCCCTCCTGCCGCCATGATTGAGTCCGGTTCACTAAAAGCAGCCCGGTTTACCCCGCAGAAAGAGAATAATAAGATTAAAAGAACGTAAAGGGTGTATTTCATGTTTCCAATCGTCTGTTAATGAATACGATAACCGGGCCATTAATAATCAAATCAAATCACTTCACATCATTTCAGAATGACACACCCAGACTCAGCCCGTTTCCAAGAGGACTTACATAAGGCAGGAGGCTCACCTCAACTTTTTTCTTATCCTTCGTTTCTTTCCGGGGAGTTACTTCAGGATGAGCTATCATCTTGCCGAAGGCGTAGCCAAGGGCAATTCCAAGAGGGTAATCGCTGTACCAGTGAATACCCTTATTGGCCATACCAATGCATATCAGAGCGCCAAGAGAGTAGCTTACCGGCTTAATCCATTTATATTCAGGATAATTCTCTGCTATTACTACAAATGCGGCCATTGAAGTAGCAATGTGGCCCGAAGGGTATGCGTCATATTCCGGCACATGCTTGTGATATAAAATCTGATTGGGAAAAAACCTCCACACACCTCCGGGCTGCGATGATACATAAGGGCTCTGCCTTCCGGTCAGGTGTTTTATAACCTGTACAACTGCTCCCGAGGCTAGTACGGCTTCAACTATCTGGCTTGCCGTCCTGAGGGCACGGTTATTCCCTCCAATAAAACCGTAGGCCGCAAAACCGGCGGCAAGCGCAAACTGCGTTCTCCCGTCGCCGATCTCCGTAAATATGTCACTCCAGTTTTTTGCAAACGTGCTGCTCTTGTATATTTTATTTGAACCCTGCCAGGTGAGGTCATCGGCAAGTATAAGCTGCGCTGTAAGCGCAAAAATCCCGGCATACAGGGGAAGATTTCCCTCCGTAAGCTCAGTCCCGTAATACCTCACGTAATCACCCGGTATGTTTGATATCATCTCATGCCACTTGGGCAGATAATCCTGAGATTGCCCGGAGGAAATATTTTTTTCACCTGCAATCTTTTCTTTTTTATCGAAATAGCCTGAAATAGAATCTCTCTGCACACCGCTCATTCCGGCTTCAGTTTTCTCTGCCCCTTTTACGAGCAGGCTGTCTGATATGCTGCGGCATTCCACCGGTAAAGTCAGTGGATATGATGAAAGTGGTATAAATAATATTGCGGCAAGCCGGCATAAAAATCTTGTTCCCATTCAATAGTCCGTATTGTTTGTTCAGTATGCACATTAACTACATTTACGCTGGAACTTCTGGCTCCGGTCCATTTAAATAATATAAATTTTTAACTCAGAGCCGCCAGAGTGAGAATTAATTTTTTCACAAAAGTTTTTGCTAAAATCACAATTGAGCTGAAATGGGCCTCATAAAAAAATTTCATGAGACTTTGGCCCAACAAAAACTTGACACTCTGATTTTATTAAAATATAATATTATTAAGAGGGGGCGCGGAAGACCTCAGCAACAAATCTTCTATGACTATTCCAGCTATGTTTTTCAAAATTATTACCAGAAGAAGTTTGCCATGTATTGCTATCTGAACCGTTACTTGCTGAAAAACAGATAATAATAGCAGGACTTTTTTATTTCATTCTGCCCTTTTCAGGTCCCGTTAATCTTCAAAACCTGAAGCCGGCACTCAATCACAGGACATGGAACCATCAGCAGATAAAATGAATAGACTTTGACAATAATTAATTACAAAAGGAGGGATCTAAATGAAGAAGTACGTGTTCTTTAGCATGTTATTTCTGTTTGTTTTTCTTTCACAAGCAGTTTTAGCTCAGGTTCATTTTACAGCCAGGCTCACCGGTTCGCAGGAAGTTCCAGCCGATACATCCAAAGCATCGGGTACTGCCGCATTCACACTTACAGACTCAGGTCTGACCTATATAATTGCAGTGGACAGCATTTCAAAAATCACAGACGCACATTTCCATTTCGGAGCCCCTGGCGATACAGGTCAGGCACTCATATCAATCCTCCCCTCCTTCAGGGGTAATGTCGCCTATGGCGTCTGGAAAACTGATGATTCAGTTCCACTTACACAGGAAATTATTAATGCTCTGCTCTCCGGGAAAATTTATGTCAACATTCATTCTGAAACCCACCCCGAAGGTGAAATCAGAGGTCAGGTATTGACTACTTCCGGAACAAGCCTTTCTACAACGCTTTCAGGCGACCAGGAGGTGCCAGCCGTTGTATCAGTAGGATCCGGCACAGGAACATTTCTTCTGACTGATGCGGGACTTGTCTATTCAATTACTGTAAACGGACTCAGCGACCCTACCGAGGCGCATTTCCATCTGGGAGCTTTGGGCGTTAGCGGCGAGGTCGTTAAACCCCTCTCAATCTCAAGCAACAGAATTGTCGGCATCTGGTCCAAAACTGACCCGGCAGCACCCCTTACAGACAGATGGATTACCGCTCTTTTAACAGACAGCCTTTACGTTAACGTCCACACTAAAGCACATACGGAAGGGGAAATAAGGGGACAGATACACCTTGAAGGCGGCATCGGCTTCTATGCCAATATGACAGGCGCTCAGGAAGTACCCCCCGTTAATTCAACAGCAAAGGCAACCGGATATTTTGTCCTTACACACAAAGGCCTTGTTTTCAATATTACAGTTAGCTCAAAAGACTCCATTATAGCCGCACAGTTCTACAAGGCACCGGCTGGCATGATAGGAGGCGTTGTCAGGACGTTAAATGAATTAAAAGGAAATCAGGCCGTTGGCATCTGGAAATTTGATGATGCTGAACCTTTATCAAATGATATACTTTCAGAGTTGATGAGAGGTAATATCTATCTTAATTTCATGACCGATAAAAACCGCACCGGGGAGATCAGGGGCCAGCTTACAATGATAAACGGCACGCTCTTTACAGCTAACCTTTCTTCCTCGCAGGTGCATACCACTGCTCCGCAGAATCCGAACGGAATTGGTACGGCAAGCTTCTACTTTACCGATGAAGGTCTGGCTTTTAATATTACTCTTGCAAACTCAGATACCTTAAAATCAGCCCACATCTATACAGGCAAAATCGGTAAAAATGGCGATATTGTAAAAAGCATAAAGGAATTCGTGCGCTATACCGCAAACGGCGTTTGGAAATATACCGATACACTCCAGGCACTTACCCCTGACCTTATCACCCGCCTCTTTAAGGGAGAAGTTTACCTGAACGTACGCACAAAAGTCGATACCCTGGGTGGCCTCAGAGGCCAGATCCTTTTGACAAATGGAACTAACTTCAGGGCAAACCTTACTGGAAGCCAGGAAACTCCTAAAGTCGCTACAAACGCCAAGGCTACCGGAAGCTTCACACTTACAAATGAAGGTCTGACTTATAAGATCACTGCCGATAGCATCGTTATCTCCTCGGCGCATTTCCATATGGTAGAACCCGGCGTGGCCGACAATGTCGTAAAAGATATAATAACCGACTTCGTGGGCAGCAATACCGCTACCGGTATCTGGAAGACTACCGGAAACCAGGCCCTGACTCCGGATTTAATTAAAGCCTTAATGACTGGCAAACTCTACTTCTCAATTCATTCACCAGGCAAACCCATGGGCGAAATTAAAGGACAGATTCAGCTTAACGGCGGATGGGGCTTTAGCTCTTTTATGAACGGCGCACAGGAGGTCCCCCCCGTTACAACAAATGCCCGCGGCAACGCTTCCATGACTCTGACACCTGCAGGTCTTGTACTCGATGCAACTCTTACGGGACTCGAACCAACAGGACTCGCAATCTACAAGGGCCCGGCTGGACAGAATGGAAACCTTGTTCATAACGTTAACTCTAATTTCCAGACCAAAACCGTATCAGATATATGGCTTACAACCGGACAGGATTCTATGGACTTTGATAATATTGCAGCACTCTTAACCGAAGGCCTTTATCTGAATGCCACTACAGCCCAGAACACCAACGGCGAAATCCGTGGCCAGATTGTAAAACTGATTAAGGATGCCGTAAGCTCGGTTGGAAATGCTTCCACCAGACCTGAAAAGTTTGCCCTTGAGCAGAACTACCCGAATCCTTTCAACCCCTCAACTTCAATCAGGTTTTCATTGCCCGCAACAGGACTTGTAAACCTCACAATCTATAATATGCTCGGTCAAAGGGTTCAGACGCTCATGAATCAGCAGATGAATGCAGGAAGCTACGAAGTCAAATTTGACGCTTCGGCTCTTCCAAGCGGAATGTATATCTACAGGCTCAGTGCCGGGGACAACATTTCAGTAAAGAAAATGATGCTGCTCAAGTAGAAAGTGAGACCTCTACAAGCAGATTACAGGGCGGCCCCCAAAGCCGCCCTTTCTTTTT
>JBLMYS010000186.1:0-2809 GCA_050258415.1 Acidobacteriota bacterium
TTCAAAAGGATCACGCCCCTCGCGGTCGAGCTTGTTTATAAAAATAATAACCGGTGTTTTTCTCATGCGGCAGACTTCCATGAGCCTTTCGGTCTGAGGCTCAACACCCTTTACGCAGTCCACAACAAGAATGACGCTGTCTACTGCCGTAAGGGTTCTGTAGGTATCCTCGGCAAAATCCTTATGCCCCGGCGTATCGAGCAGGTTAATGCGGATGTCGTTATAATCAAATGACATTACGGATGTAGCAACAGAAATGCCTCTCTGGCGTTCAATTTCCATAAAGTCGCTCGTTGCGCTTTTTTTAATCTTATTTGACTTAACAGCCCCCGCGGTCTGTATGGCGCCGCCAAAGAGGAGGAATTTTTCCGTAAGCGTGGTTTTCCCGGCATCCGGGTGGCTTATGATAGCCAGCGTTCTTCTTTTATTTATTTCCTTCTGAATACTCATATTCTAAAGTTGCTTTACTCCTTCATAAACGTAATTTTATCGGTATAATTGGAATATAACATCAACTGAGAGGTTAAAATTCCTTGAAAAAAGAGGATAATTTACCAGAAACCTGAGCCGGGGCATAGCCCGGAATGAGGCTTTATCTTGCGTGTGCTAATAGAATGTGTGAAAAAACTTTTTCATAGTCTCTTAAAATACGAAAAAGCAGGATTTTATCCTAACGGGGATGGGAAAATGCCAGGAAATGTGCAAAGTCAAGTTCCCCTGAATTTTTTGCAGGTAAATAAAAAGTTATCGGCACAGTAGTAAGCCCTCTGGACAAAGGAACCTTTATCCTTAAACCAGAGCCTGAGGCAGTTAAGGGCAATAGAGAGGATTCCCGAGAACATTTCTCCTATGTTTCCTTTTGAAAGATAATGCTTGTCCTCATTCCAGGAGCGGTCCTTTATGTGATGGAGCCTGTTTTCAATAGACCAGTGCTCCCTTACCAGATAAAGCAGCCTTTTGGGCTCAAGCTTTTCCTTGGGCAGGTTTGTCATAAAGTAGCGGATTTCTTTTTCTGTGTGTCCGTCTGAGAAAAACCTTTCGGACTGAACTGCAAAGACGGATGTAATCATATCCTGCCTGATTTGATTATCATAGAGCCATCGCTCAAGATGTGAACTCTCGGACAGCCAGACGGAGCGTTTGATGATCTCTTTTTTTTATCATAACTTACGGCCCCGGGCTTACTTGAGGGAATAAGTCTCCCGAAATATTTCTCTGCCTCACTGAATAAAGTCGGCCAGTTATCCTTCAATCCCATTATATAGTTCCTGCCTAAAGAAGCCATGGCCTCTATCATGGGCCTGTTTGCATAGAGCGAGTCCATCATGAAAAGAGTTATCAGGGGATATTTCTTAACGAACTGCATGAGATTCTCCCTTAGGATGAGCGGCTCATATTCCTTTGAACCTATCATTTTATACTGTTCGAGGACAATGTAATATTCATGTGCAAATACGCTTAAGACTGCGAGCTGCCTCCTGTTGCCGTCCTTATCCATGAGACTACTGCCTTTGGCCGTCTTTCCATCGACACTTACGACTTCTGCCTCTTTTGCCACTTCTTCAATCCAAAGGGTCACCTTCTCCTGGAATTCCTTCAGGCTCAACAGGCTTAAGAACCTGCTTATTGTTGTCCTGTCCGGTGATGTCTTATATCTGAATGAAAATTCCTCCTTTAACTCCTTCCACCTGCTCTTTGAATATTCTGCAATGGAGGATAGCCTCCCCCTGCCGCTTATCAAAGCCAGAAGAGTGATTATCAGTATTTCCTCAGAGCTGTGCCTTATCCCTCTTGCATGTCTTGGATCCTTTACATCCCTTAAACACTCCAAAAGCTTCATCTCTCATCCCTTTCCTTTTCCTTCTATCTTAAACTTTTTCAATACCTTTTTCAATGACTTTGCACAGGTCCTGAGTCCGGCTTAGCTTGATTTTGTTTGTAGTATTGACTACAATAAATTGTCGAGGCAGTGACTAAATAATGATTGGTGAGCTTAAGTAATGGAAAGGGATATATATGAAAAGATATGTGTGGGCTTTGCTGTTATTAGTCATTTTATTTGGTCCCGGGGTTTCCTCCGGGCAGACCTATGATCAGGGTTACGGCAGTCAAATGTTTGTCGGGATTCAGGCCGGGACAGCCATACCAACGGGTGATTTAAGCGACAATGCAAAGCTGGGCTGGGGAGGACAGGGAAATTTTGAATACCTGGCCACTCCTAACCTGAGCCTGATGGCAACTGTAGGCTACTACCTGTGGGGAGCAAAGAATGACCTACTGGGTCTGGCGGACTTTACGTTTTCCACAATACCTGTTCTGATTGGGGCAAAATACCTTTTCATGCAGGGGGATCTGCGTCCGTATGTGGGAGCAGATCTGGGCATACATTTTCTGAAAACAAAAATTTCAAGTAACATTAATATATTCGGATCAAATCTGGAAGAAAGCAATACGGAATCGAAGTTCGGCTTTGCGCCGATGGCCGGCTTAAGGATGCACATGCCTCCTAATGTAGATCTCGATCTGAATATAAGTTATAACATAATCCCTTCTTCAGGCAGTACGTTCTCAAACGGCGCAATTTCAACTTCCAGCAGCAGCACTACCTACTTAGGGATTATTGTGGGGGCTTTAATAGCACTCTAACAGATGCGTTTTTGGTGAAGGCAGCTTTGCCTCTGGCTGAAGATCAGGTAGGCACGGCATTCGGCCTGAGACAAAAGGGGCTGTTTTCCCCGGCGCCTGGAAGGAATTCCCTTCCCGGGAATAGTGTTGTCTATTAAGCACAATAATAACCACCGGTTAATTT
>JBLMYS010000187.1:0-9268 GCA_050258415.1 Acidobacteriota bacterium
AATATCCGAAGAGGCCGTTTTTTCTGATACCGCCCGCCTGAGTCACAATGAATGAAATTGCCGCCAGTGTTGCCGTAACGGAAATATTGCTTGTTACGGTTGCACTATAGGGAAAAAGTCCCAGGAAATTTGCAGTAAGAATAAAGAAGAAGACGGTCAGAAGATAAGGGAGGAATTTTTCGTATCCTTTACCAATAGTGGGCCTTGCAATGTCATCGCGCACGAAGACTACGAGAAGTTCAGCCACATTTGCAGCGCCTTTGGGCACCCTTGATTTCTTGTAGCTGTTAGAGACAAAATAAAAAACCAGGACCAGGATCAGCAGGCTCAGCCACATAAAGACAACGTGCTTGGTGATTGAGATGTCAATTCCGAACAGATGAATTTCGGGCAGATAAATCCTTCCAAAGGGTTCAAGATCAATATATCTTGAATCCAGTATGTGATGCAGAATCCATCCGGTGTCTGATTTGTTATTAGCCTGGGCCAGTGTATCGCTAACTGCTTTAACTGTATTAGCTTCCATAATTTTTACCAGATCTATGCTTTCTTTTGTGAAATTTTCAATTGAGTTATTTTCACACGGAAATAATTAACTTCAACAATTAAGAGTGAAATATACAGAATTGAAAAAGTAAATATAAAACCATATTTGTCAATATTCAAGAATTTCAGGAAAATTATAACAGATCCGAGTATGAGAAACATCCGGACGAGCATCCCTCCCATATTGAGCAGGAGGAAGGTTTTATTTCCCTTGTCAACCGAGTAATTAAAGGCGTATAAAGCTGCCAGAATATTAATTAAATTAATAGCTCCGCCGTAGTAAGAAGCATTAAGGAATTCGGGGCTGACCGTACCTGCCTTAAAGAGAACAAAAACAAGGACAAAAACACCAAGGAACACTATCAGGATCTGACTAAGTACGCTTTTCATTTTTATTCTTCCTGTTTATCTCTAAAACTGTCTTAATTACGTTGTAGATTCCGGCAAAACCGCCAAAGAACGACATAACAATAGTAAGAACAGGGCCGGTTCCCAGTTTTCCATCGAGCCAGTAACCGAGAAAAAACATGAGCACAATAGAAGCTGCCAGTTGAACTCCAAGTCCCAGGTAAGGGCCGATTTCCGCATATTTTTTCCCGGGATAGTTTTCAGGTGATGAGTTCTTATCCTCAGGATTATTATCTTGTTCCGGCTTTTGCATTATTTCTCCCGGCAGCTTAATTGTTTAAAGATAATCTTAACGGTTTAGCTTAATGAAATTTAACAATTCAGCCAATTTATTCAGATACCAATTCTCCTGAAGTGCTTTCAAATTCAGCCATTGTACATTTCCCGTCAAAAAACGCCCCTGGTTCAACTACCAGTATTCTGGCTACGAGGTCACCTTTGAGGTACGATTTCGATTCCAAAATAACCTTTTCAGCTACAGTTACAGATCCGGTAATCTTACCGCTAAGTGTCAGGTTTTCAGCTCTTACCTCGCCACAGACCTCAGAGCTTTCGCCAAGTGTAAGATTTCCTGTAACAAAAATATCTCCTTTAATAGTGCCGTCGATTCTTACATTTCCCTGGCTGACGAATTTACCCTCAAGCTTAACGCCTTTACTGATAATACTGACTTCCTCTATGCTTGCGCCGGTTGATTTTCTTTGTACGAGTCCCACGCTCTTACTCCTTAGTTAATTAATAGGTCTTTAGGGTCAATTACCTGGCCTTCCTTCCAGACTTCAAAATGCAGATGAGGCCCAGTAGTAGCCAGGCCAGTATTTCCGCTCAATGCTATCGTTTCCCCCTGCAGAACTCTGTCGCGTATCTTTTTTGTAAGGCCTGAGCAGTGTTTATAAATAGAAATATAGCCCATTTCGTGGACTAAAATTATCATATAGCCGTCATCGGCCGTGTAGCCTGAGAAAGCCACATAGCCGGAAGCCGCAGCTGCAACGGAAGTTCCGGTTTTAACTGCAAAATCAATGCCCATATGCCCCTTGGAGGCGTCAAATCCACGGGTGACGAATGCGTTGCCGACAGGTCTCAGGAAATAAATTCCTTTTTTATCAGCATATGCGCCCGTAAGCGTCATTTTTTCCTGAAAGAGCTTTTGAATCACTGCGTACAGGTTACCCCCCAGGGGGTTTTCCTTTTGTGTTTTATCCTGCCCGGAAAGCCTCATTGTCTTAGCCAGGTTTGAATCGCCCATGGCAATTGCCAGTTTAAGTCTTTTATTTGCTGCTGAGATGCCCTGCAGTTCGTGTGTAAGCAGGAGCACTTTTCTATTCAGCTGGAACAGTTTTTTATTCTGTTCCCGTAGCGAGGCTTCATTTCTCATCAAGAGGATGTTACCGGCAGGAGTGACCATTAATAATAATAAAATAACAACAAAAATAAAAAAAGAATATGCTGACAAGTAGATGAGCATTTTCATTATACCAAGCCTGTGGCTTTTAGTCTGGATTCCCTGATGGCTTGGAATAATTAAGAGAGAGAAATCCTTTATATCTTTCAGTTTCTGTAAGTTCATGCTGAATATTTTTCTGCAAAGTTAGTCAACCCTCCTTAAAAAGTCAATTAAAACAAGGTTTTGGTTTTTCTAATACACTTCCATTATGTCCCTGAATTTTACGGCTCCTTCACGAAGAAGTTCAGGATGATTTCCGGTGAGGTCTATGAGTGTTGAGCTTTTTTCAACCACCTTTTTCTCAGTAAAGAATATTGCGTCGAGCTCGTTACCGAACTCATAGTTTATAAGGTCTCTTTCATTAAGGGGCTGGTTTCCTGCCTTATTGATGCTGGTTGAGATAAGGGGTCTTTCGATTTCCGAAAGGAGCATTTTACAAAACTTATGGTGCGGAATTCTGAAAGCAGCCGTTGATTGGCCTAAGAGACGGGCTGATTCGGAATTAAGGTTAAGAATAATGGAAATCGGGTTAGGCCATATCTTGTGCAGAAAGTCGTGATGCTTATCGAGTTCCACACTGGCATACCGGAAAAGTGTAGGCAGGTCCTTTATGAGCAGAATGAATTTTTTCTTTTCGTCGCGTTCTTTTATATTGGCAATTCTGTTGACAGCTTCCCTGCTGAATGGGTTGCCCCCCAGGCCATAAATGGTATCGGTAGGATAAGCAAAAACCCCGTTACTGCGAAATATTTCAGAGGCTGCCTTTACGGCTGAACTAATGTCATCATCTATTGAAATAAATTTTCCCTTGCGTTCTTGAGTCATATAGTAAGAATAAAATTATTAAAGAATCGTAATTATCAATATTTATTATAACATATATAAAGGTATTCTTCCACAGATTAATTTACTGCATTATTCGAGCAGTTCTCCGGGGAATTTATGCATCTGCTGTAATGTCCTCAATTGCCCGGACAATGGTTTTCATGTCCAGTTTATAGGCGCAGTCAAATGTTTTAATGGGGCACTCTCGCCTGCCGTGGATTCCGCATGGTTTGCAGGAAAGGTCGTCATAGCTCACGTATGTGCTTTTTGAGTTATAGGGGTAGAATCCGAAGGAGGCTATAGTAGAACAATAAATAGTAAGTACAGGAATATCGGCGCACATGCCGAAATGCGTTGGGGCGCTATCGTTTGAAACGAGCACTTTGCACTTTTTTAATAGCTCAATTGTTTCTACTATGGAAAACTCGCCTGCTGTTGAAACCACATTTTCCTCAAACATGGAAGCAATCTCCAGGGAATATTCCTGATCATCCTTGCCTCCAATCAGTAGAACGGTATAGGAGCGGGAGAGGAGGTAATTTATTACATCAATAAATTTTTCTTTTGGAAATCTTTTTGTCATCCATACCGAACCCGGTGCAACAGCTGCAAATTTAACCTCGGCTGCAGATTTAACATCAGTCTCAAAGTTAAGACCTGCATTGCGGTTTTCAAGGATAGAACGGGTAACTTTGGCCAGGAATTCATTTACTTTCTTTTTCTCGCCTGCTTCCGAAACAACCTGGGGCAGAATTCTCCAGTCTGAGGTCAGAGAGCCATTTTCAACCAGTTCAAGGTTCCTTTGGACCTCATGATGGCTGGGGTTATAGGACACGACATTTTTATAAACCTGATGCAAAGATGCGTTTGAAAATCCGTAGGTTTCCTTTACACCCGAAAGCCAGACGAGCATGGAAGTTCTCATTGAGCGGTGGGGTGAGTAAATCCTCGTATAGCCTTCACTTTTAATCTTCGCGGCAAACTTAAGGAGGCTTGTAATTGAGCGGTCTTTCCCCTTTTTATCGTATGAATAGACCTTATAAGTATATGGGCTTGCCCTGAATATTCCAGATGACTGGGGTGTGGTTACAACGTCGATAGTTGAGTCGGGGTAGATATCCTTTAGCCTTTTAAGCATTGGGAGCGTTAGGATGGCATCTCCGATGAAGGCCGTTTGTATGACGAGTATTTTTTCCCTGTTCATCAGTATTTCCACCTTTTATGCATCCAAAGCCATTGTTCGGGATAAATCCTGATATACTTTTCCAATATGGAACTATAGCGCTGGTTGATTTCAATTATTTTATCGTCGTCAGAGCCTTCGAGTTCCCTGGTCTCAATAATTTCCACAAAAGCCCTGTAGGAATAGTCTTCCTGGCGGGCAATAAGGCACACTATTACGGGCGCTCCGGTTCTAATTGCAAGCACTGCAGTTCCGGGATATACAGCGGAGCTTATACCCATGAAGTTGACCCTGGGGCCGTCAGGATCTCCTCTCTGGTCGCCAACTAGCCCGATTATATGCCGGTTTTTAAGCTCCTTAAAGATGTTTCTAAAGGACATGCCGAGCATGACCACCTTATTGCCGAATTTTTCCCTCATCATATTGAGCCAGTTGCCAACCAGGTTGTTGCGCTGCGGTTTTGCGGCAACATACATTGGGATTCCGAGCTGAGCTCCAACTGAAATAGCCCCGAGCTCCCAGTTTCCGAAATGGGCGGTAAGTAAAATTGCCCCATTGCCCTCTTCGTACTTTTTCCGGATAAGTTCGAGATCAGGGCAGTACACCATCTTTTTCAATTCTTCAATTTTAAGTTCCGGAATGCACATAATTTCCGAAATAGTTACAGCAAAGCTATAGTAGCTCCTGTATGAGAGGCGCATCAACTCTTTATCTGACAAATCAGGGAAAGCAAGCTTAAGGTTGCCCAAAACAGTAGGTTTCCTGATGGGGATAAGATAATAGAAAAGGAAGGCTATGAAATGGGCTGCATACCTTGCCCTTTTTATGCCGATAATATTGAAAACTTTTATAAATGATGTAAACAGAAAGTATTCAAACCTGTTTTTAATGTCCACGCTGCATAATCCAAATTATTAACACAAAAAAATATGGATATATGAAACAAATTCATATATCCATATAAAAAAAACTGAGCAATAAAGAATAATTCTTCAGAAGAATTATTCAGCCGTAACAATTCTTCTTGACCAGTTGTCGTCTCTCAGTTCACCGCGTTTGGTTGAATGGAGGAGCTGGTAGTCTGAGAATCCGGAAACGTCGCCGAAAACGAAAATGACACCGCCTTCAATCTGGTTATAGTGCCAGATTTCATACGGTTTTTTATCCAGGTCGCTGGGGTATCTGTCTATTTCATCAGGTTCCCCATAAAGGACAAGCACTCTGCCGCGGTCGGTCTTCATTCCCTTTCGGTTAATTGTGCCGTACCTTTCGTTGGCAAGTTTAACCCTGTTCATGTACTGGTTCTTAAATTCGTTTTCAGGTGTTGCGGGATCCTGGTCTCTTTTTTTCCAGAACTGGAAAAGGAAGTCTCTTTTTGCTTCTACGTTATCGAGTTTACCGTATTGTGAGATTTCGTTACCCGTTGCAATATACTTGGAGACCTCGAAAATCTGGTCGCATTCCTCGCTGCTAAGGACTCCGAATTCGCTCCCTAGCATATCGGTCTTTCCAGCCACCTGCTTAAATGTATCTGCAACAGATGGATTATACACGTAAAATCTTTTTGAGGAAGAAATTCCATAATTACCCGAGCTGTCGATCGCATCAATAATGAGTGTGTATGTATCTGTTGGATACTTTGTAAGGTTCACAGTGCCGACATCGACTCTTGAGAGGCTTCCTCTTGTAATCGGTTTGAGTTTCTCACTTAATTTATAACCCTTGCTGTTAACCAGAAGTGTGCGAAGTTTGAGGTTACCCTTAAGCGAATCCTGAATCATGTTATAGATTTCAGTATAATAGAAAAGTACCGGCACTCCCTCGCCAAAGATCATAGTGGGGTTAGGCTGAACTTCAAGTGTATTTTTATAGAAAATTGAATTTGTATCAGCATTTTCCTGCCTGATATTGGACGAAAGTTCGATATCGCTTAAAGCCAGGTTGCCTCCGATAAGGGGTTCAACCTTAATAGTTTCAACTATCGACTTAGTTTTGTTCTTATTAACGGCATCCTGCCCCGAGACCACGCACTTAAAGACGCCGCGAGGGACAACCAGGCCCACTACGCCGATGAGGTTTTTGTTCATTCCTGCCTTCGAGGTATCTCTTACAGCATTTTCAATCTTCCAGTCCTTGTTAAGCACGACTTTATTAGCCGCGGTATCGGTAATTTCAATATGTAAGGTTGCACCGACGAAATGTGCCGTATCCTTCTTATACATTGTCAGCTGGCTTTGCCCGAAAGAATAATAAAACTCAACATAATTCGACACGCTGTCGTAACCGAACCTGGCGTAATCAAAATCAAAATTTAACTTGCCCTGTGCATAGCTCTGAGACCAGAAAGAAAGAACAAACAAGATTGCTATGATTTGGATTTTTTTCATAAATATCCCTTTTATGACTAAGATAGTGAATATTTGCTTTTAAGCAGGAAGGGAACAACAACTCTTAGTGCATAGTTTATTAGTTGTGAATAATTTAATAAATTTTTATTCTTGTACAGCTAAAATATTAAAAAGTTCTAAAAAAAACAGGGATTATTCAATTCCCTATTGCTGCAGTTTCACAAGGGAGTATTGCTGCCTGCATACTTTCTTTAAGTTTCAGAAAAATTATATATGGTTTATGAGAAATATTTTATGTTTTATATTCCTTTTTGCCTCATTCTGCGCCTGTAATTTAAGAGCACAGGCGAGGCAATGGGCAAATTTTAACGTGTCAAATTCCGGAGTTCCTTCAAACCAGGTTTATGACATAATGATAGACAGGCGGGGGGACGCATGGGTTGCGACTCTTGACAGCGGCTTTGCCGTTTTCAAGGAAGGAGAGTGGGTTAAGTATAACATGAGAAATTCTCTATTGCCCCATAACAGCATTTATGCCATTATACAGGACAGGCATGGTGCAGAGTGGATTGCAACTTCCGGCGGAGGGCTTGTCAAAATTGAAGGGGGCAAATGGAAGATTTACAACACGAGAAACTCCGGGCTGCCGGAAGACTATTTGTACGCCGTTGCCGCCGATAAGCATGATAACATTTTCGTAGGAACGACAAGCGAGGGCCTGGCTTTATTGAGCAAGAAAGGCTGGACTGTATTTAACAGGAAGAATTCCGGCCTTCCAAGCCCCAAAGTGCCATCCCTTCTTGTGGACAAAAAAGGGACAAAGTGGATCGGTACACTGGGTGGGCTGGCAGTATTCAAAGACGGGAAAATACTTCCTGTTAAGGACAGCCTCCTTCCCGGCTCCAGCATTTACTCGCTAAAGGCCGACGGGAGGAACAACATCTGGGCCGGTTTCAAGTATGAAGGCCTGGCCTTCTTTGACGGTAAAAAGTGGATAAATTATAACCAGAATAATTCCGGCTTGCCCAGCGATGAAGTACGTTCAGTGGCTATCGATACAAAAAATAACGTCTGGATAGGCACATTTGGAAACGGGCTTGTGAAATTTGACGGGAAAACCTGGACAGTTTATGACTCCCATAATTCCGGACTGCCAGATGACAATATCTTTCATGTGACTGTAGATAAGTTCAATAATAAATGGATAGGCACTCTGTTCCGCGGGCTTGTAATTTTTAATGAATCGGGGATAAAAAACTGTCCACTCGTACAATAAACTATTTCAATTCACACTTTTATCTGCGACTCTGAATTTTTTCTTCTTCCCTGTTAATAATGCCAGTTGCATCTGGTACCTGTTTATCCAACACCTTTAAAAAGAGCAAGGCCTCCGCAGTTGAGGAGGCCTTGCACAAATCAAGAAGTAATGATTTTCTTAGAATCCAAATGAAACCGAAAATACATGGTTTGCACTGAAATACTTAGTCTGTCTAAATGCATAGTCAAACTTGAAATCAAAACCTTCCATCTGATAATTTAATCCGGCACCGGCAGTAAGACCAAAGGTTGCATCTTCCCTGTTGATATCAGAGATGTGTGCATAACCGCCACGTACAAAGAATAAATTATTGAAGCCATATTCAGCACCTACTTTATACTCGTCGCCATAGAAGTTAGAATTCTGGAAAGAAGATGACAATGCAAGAGCATTTTCGCTATTGATGTCATACTTATATCCAAGACCTAATTCCAGGGTTGAAGGGAGTTCAAAAGGAGCTGACTGCATTGTATAGAGCTGTGATCCCCTCTGTAATCCTGTTGCAACAGCAGGCAGGTATAAGCCTGATCCCTGATACTGCATCTGGGGGCCAAGGTTCTTCATTACAACTGCGAAGCTCAATCCATTAATGTTTCCAAGGTTCTGGTATGAAATACCGATGTTGAAAGCAAAGCCGGTTGCGCTTACGCGGTCAATTTTCTCTGAGATATAGTTGCCGGTAAGGCCGACAGAGATTCTATCGCTCAGCATTTTTGAGTAGGTGATACCTACAGTAAGATACTGGGGTTTGAATGTCTGGCCGGTTCCATCCGGGTTATCTACGGTAGTAGTTGCAATGTCATCCATTGAAAGGCCTTTAATGCTCAGACCAACTGCGCCAAAGCCTTCGATGTTTGTAGAAACTGCGCCATAGCTAACGCCGATATCGGCAATAAAATTCATCTGAGATAACATAACATTAGTACTGTTTGTGGACCTGGCAAGGTTAGCCGGGTTCCAGTAGAGTGCTTCCAGTCCTGTAGCATTCGTCAGAGTAGCGCCGCCCATGGCGATACCGCGTGTACCGACCGGGATCAGTAATTCCGAAGCACCTGCAGTTCCATTACGGTTGCCACCGCTGGCAAAAACAGACTGGGTAGCCGCAAGGATCAATAGTATAATTACTAAACCAAATTTTATATTTTTCATTTTGTTCTCCTTGACTGTTATTTGACTAAAATCTGTCTAAGATT
>JBLMYS010000188.1:0-4096 GCA_050258415.1 Acidobacteriota bacterium
AAGGTCCCCGCCAAACTCCTCAATCTTAAAGTCTTCTTCTGAAAGAATGCTTCCGCCTCCGTTGGTAAGCATGAGCATAGATCCCGTTTTTACGCCAAAGCCCTCCTGAAAAAGCATTTTATTTATGAGTGAGCTAAAAAAATGTTTCGGAGAACCAAGATAGCAGTAGTGCCTGTTTTCATTCCACTCAGACTTTTCATCCTCATCTTCAGCCTTGAGTTCCTGAAATCTTACGTGAACAAGATAATCCACGTCACCGCTGATGTAATAGGAAAAAGCTTCCAGTACAACGAAAAGTTTATAACCCAGGGCTTTATTTTCCAGTTGAATGATGCTGTCGGAAAAGGCTTTAAGCTCATTTTTATCCTCATCTTTCGTGAAATTTATCACTTCAGGATTAAGCAGCTTTACATCGTGTGAGAATTTTCCTTTTCCTATGAACTCTCTTTCAAAAATCTCTATATACTCATTCCATTCATCCGAAACTTTTCCGGTAACGTTTACCTGTCCTAAAACCATCGGTTTTTGTTTTAACTCTATGTCCCGAGCCAGCGTGCTCCCTTTGAGGACGTTTACCGGAATTCTTTTTATCTCATAACCCACCATGCTTACAATAAGATGGTATGAGCCGGGATTAATATCCGGTATTTCATAACCGCCCTTTATCTCCGTAGCCGTCCCGTAAGTTGTATTCTCAAGGAATACCGTGGCATTTATTAAGGGCTCTTTTGTTTCCAGATCAGTTACTTTTCCTTTTACCGTGCCCTTTGTAATGTCCTGAGAAAACAGCGACAACGGCAGAATAAAAAAAAGGAAAGCAGCAAAGAATATCTTTTTCATCAATTATTCCGGCTGAAAATATTAAGCGCGCTACTTTTTGACTATATGGTCCACAAATCCCCTTAACGCGTCGCCAAGTTCAGCGGGGAAAAGTATAACTGTATTTGAAGGCGTGGGCCCCAGTCCGTCCACAGTTTGTAATGTCCTCAGCTGAATTGCGCCCGGGCTTTCGAGCATTATGCGGGCTGCCTCAGCCAGGTTGGCCGCGGCCAGCTTGTCGCCTTCGGCTTTTGTTATGTTGGCTCTTTTTTCCCTTTCAGCCGAAGCCTGTCGCGACATCATTCGCTTCAAGTCCTCCGGCATCTCAACGTCCAGAAGCCTTACTGAATCGAGGTGGATGCCCCATTCCTTGATTCTTTCCTCCACAACTTTTCCAATCTGCTCCTGAATCTGCTCTCTTTCTGTCAGGAGTTCATCAAGCGTAAGCCCGCCCACGACGTCGCGGAGCGAGGCCTGTGCAAACTGGGAGATGGCAAACTGGAAGTCCTGTATTCTGATGACGGCCTTTTCGGCATCCTCGACGCGGAAGAAGAGTGCCCCGTCAATCTGTGCCGGTACGTTATCGCGCGTAATAACCTTCTGGCTTGGAATATTTATTGCAAGCACGCGAACGTCAATAAACCTCACGTACTCAAGAAAGGGGAGTATATACATCACGCCCGGGCCCTTTAAGCCCTGGAACTTTCCGAGTCTTAAGACCACGCCGCGCTCCCATTCGGCGGCGACCCTCACGCCTGAGACAACAATTATTATGAGTATTACACCCACAATCATTACAGGGACTGATATTTCAGGTGGCAGTCTGAGAATAAGAAATAATATCAAGGCCAGAATTCCAGAAGGAATTAAAAACAGTATAAACCTGAGCGATGAGCCCAAAGAGACGTGGCCCGTTACAGGTTCGGCGTACTTTTTCGTCTGGCGTGAAGAAGAAGACAGGTTGAGAATATCGGTTGCATCCATTTTGTGTGACCCTCTTTATAATTTAAAGATATCTTTTCCGGAAAAAATTAATTGAGGAACTGCAAAGGAAAAAACCCAGATCGGTTTTTCCCCTAATTAGCAACTTATAGCTTTTTAATATAAGTGTAAAGGGGTATTTATGTTCAGATAAGGTCATAACTTCAGGCCAGGCGGCCTTAAGCTCGTGTGAAGGGATGAGCCTAAGACGCCTGGACACTAAAGTTTTCAGAGGGTTTCAAAATCTTAGAAGTCCACGGGCAGACTTTCCAGCTCGCGCGCCGTAAAGACGGGGCCGTCTATGCAGACGTAGGTCTTTCCAACGTTGCAGCGCCCGCATTTTCCGAGGCCGCACTTCATCCTGTTTTCCAGCGTGGTTACGACCTGTTCGGGCTTAAAGCCGAGTTCAGACAAATTACTGAGCACAAATTTTATCATTATCGGGGGCCCGCAGGTAATTGCAACCGTGTTTTCAGGACTTGGGGCAAGCTCTTTTAATACCGTAGGGACAAATCCTACTTTCCCATTCCAGTCATCTGTTTCTCCTCCGGGGTCCACGGTTTTTACAAACTCAACGTCCGTTCTTTCTTCCCACTCTTTAAGCTCGTCTTTATAGCAGAGATCGGAGACACTTCTTGCGCCGTAAAGAATTGTAATCTTACCGAATTCTTCTCTTAAATCGAGGCAGTTCCAGATAAGTGAGCGCAGTGGGGCAAGGCCAATTCCGCCGCCGATAAAAATGAGGTTTTTGCCCCGCATCTCTTCAATCGGGAAGCTGTTGCCGTAGGGGCCGCGGAAGCCAATGATGTCACCCACGTCTTTATTTTTAAGGGCGTTTGTAACTTTTCCCACCACCTTAAAGCTGCATTCAATGTAGCCTTTTCTTGTGGGTGAGGAAGCGATGCAGAAAGTTGATTCGCCGTCACCGAAAGAGGAATATTCGCCAAACTGTCCTGCCTTGAAAGAAAACTTCGCAGCCTCTTCAGGGTCGGTAAAAGAAAGCCTGAAGGTTTTTGTATCGGGAGTCTCCTGCCTTACTTCATCTATTTTTGCCAGGTACGGTTTATAAATGTTATTCATTCAATGTGTCTCCTCTTTTCTCAGGCGGTTTCTTCTTTTGTCATTTCAGAAACAACCTGGTAAATATCCAGATTCACCGGGCAGCTTCTTACGCATCTGCCGCATCCGGTGCAAAGCGTCTTATTGAAACGGTCGCTATAGTACTTAAACTTATGCATCACTCTCTGGCGGTATCTTTTTGACTGCACGTCACGCGGGTTATGCCCCGAGGCGTGAAGAGTAAATAAAGGGAACTGGCAGGCATCCCAGTTCTTGCGTCTTAAGCCCCGGGAGTACTTTGTCTCATCGACTATGTCAAAGCAGTGGCATGTGGGACACAGGTATGCGCAGCTGCCGCAGCCCAAGCAGCGGGAGGAGTACTCGTCCCAAAGCGGGCTTTCAAAGTTATTGTCCAGCCACTCTTTTACTTTTGCCGTATCAAGCGGCTTTCTCATCTTCTGCTCTAAATCCCTGTAGAGAGGAACGTCTTCCACAACTTCAATTACTTCTTCAAAAATGTCTTTCACAGAGGCAATTACCTTTTCACCTTTTTCCGAACTGACGTAAGCTATATATGTGCCTGCAATATTCTTTTTGAAAAGTATATCGCTTCCCTGTGTGCTGTCGGGCTTTAAGCCAACGGAGGTACAGAAGCAAGCCTCATCAATTTCTTCGCATGCAAAGCTTACTAAGGTTGCATTCCTGCGCCTTGTAAAATAGAACTCGTCTTTATACTCATAGTTAAAGATGTCGTCTGTAATCGTGAATGCCGCAGCGTCGCAGGGGCGGAGGCCCACGATTAAGTTTTCATTTTCTTCCGGGTGTGTGTCGCAAACCTTCACGTCTTTATTCTTAAAGGAGAACTCCACCACAGTCTCAGTAACGGGGAACATAAATTCCTTTGCCGAACGGACGGTATTTATGTATTTGTCAGGGGCTACAGCGTCCTCAGCCTTTTCAATTTTTCCGAAGAGGAGTGTCCTGCCCGTAAATTTGGGAGCAATAACATTTTTCCCTTTTTCCAGAAGAGCACCAAGAAACTCCGCATAGCCGGTTTTTAATTTATATATTTTCATCTTATAAATTCCTCGTTGTCTTCCATCTTAAACTCAGTAAGAGGAGGTTTCGCCTCTGTGTCCATGCCTGCGCGGTATCCGTAAAGGTCAAATATCTCTTTACCCATTTTCATATTAAGGAGGCTTAAGGGTATATTCTGGTGGCAGACCCTGTCGCTCTC
>JBLMYS010000189.1:0-15307 GCA_050258415.1 Acidobacteriota bacterium
AGCATAAAATCAGCCGTTTATAACGATAAAGTGATAAAGCTTGAATGGTCTGCGTGCAGGGACAGGAATTTTTACTACTATTTAATCCAGCGTTACGACAAAGACAACAATCAGACATTTGCCAAGAGAATCTACGACCGGAATACCACGGCATTTATTGATTCCACGGCTCCCGAGGTTTTCGGGCGCAATGCCGGATATTACCGTGTAGCTGTGACAAACCGGGCCAATTATGTCAACAGCAGCGAATACAAATTCGACTACGGCACCCCGTTCCCATGTCAAGCCACAGTCCAGGATTTTGCCATCTATAACCCATTATATAATGAAATTTACGCGGCAACCAGAAATACTATTACAGCTGTCTCATGCCTCGATCACAGCGTAAAAAGGGACCTGCTTGCAATCAACCCCGGCTTCAAGAATCAGATATTTACATTTTTCCTCAACAACACAAAGACGAAGCTTTATGCCTTGTGCTACGATTACTACCAGAATACTTATGTTTTTACCCGGTTCGACGCGGCGACTTTTAAGAAAGAAAAAAGCTTTAAGGGAGGCAATTTCCGTCTGAGTAACATGGCCTTTCCTGCAGCTGACAATGAGGGAAAGGTGTATATCAGTGATCTGGATTCTCTCTATATCTTTGATTCTGAAGCTGATACCCTGCTAAATAAATTTGGGACTGCAAATAGTTTCCGTTTTACCATATCCCCCGACGGAAAGTACCTTTACGGTTATCACCCCGGAACCTCCGGCAACTCAAACCTGGAGAAATTTAGGATTCTGCAAACTGATCTGGCCCCTTCCGGACGAATTAGCTTTAGCAGCGGCTCAGACGATATGATTTTAAGCCAGGACGGGAAGAAAATATATGTGTTAAATAAAAAGCTTTGCAAAATGGACGTCCTTAGCTCTGAGAGTCTTTCACTGGAAAAAACTCTTGAGTTTTCAGTTACCCCTAATGTAAATGTAACGGCATTTTATGTTTCCAATGATTTTACTTATGCAGCACTATCGGAAAGCGGCCAAGGGAGAATTGCTCAATTCAGCCTGGGGAGTTTCAAGGAAACAGCCACATGGAAATTTTATGCGCCCCCTGCAAAATTACTTGCCACCAATGACAACAATTTGCTTTATTCATTTTCTTTTACCGGCTATGATACAAACAAGTGGGAGAACTGGATTGTCAGAATCAGGTAAAACAGTTTATGCTACGCTCAGCATATTTTTCATACTTTTGATGTTGCCGTTAAAAACTTCAGCACAGTCAAATGAAAATCTGCATGAAGGATTTTTCAGCCTTAATTTTTCTGCGGGATACTCCGCTTTCAGCATGAAAGAGGCAAAGGAGGTTCTAACTAAGGCTAAAGATTTTTACGCCGTAAACAATATAAATATTCCTAATCAGAAGCTTTATCCTGCCGGAATAATAACAGAGTTCAGCGGATTATTTAATGCCGGGAAAGGCTTTCATACAGGCTTAGGAATCCAGTTCGGTTCGACCAGTGCAGTCTCATCGTACAAAGATATTTACGGCAGTCTTGAGCTTAAGGGTACCTCAGGCTTTGTTACAATGAACTGGCTGACCAGGAAATACTTCCCTGCCTATTCATCTATCCGTCCTTTTGCCGAAGCCGCTCTTGGAATTGCTTTTGCCAGGTATAGGCTGAATAGTGATCTTAAATACAATGAGTTAAGAGAGTATGACATATCAAAAAGTGCTTCGGGAAATACCATTGGCCCTTCACTTCAGGCCTCGGCAGGAGCGGAATACTGGTTAAAAGGTTTCATCAAAATTTATTTTAAGGCAGGTTATAATTACATCAGGAGCGGCAAGGGCTCATCTGAGGCTGAATTTCCCGGCCTGAAATGGGTATCAATTGTTTCCCCGGTAAAAATCCCCGCATCAGATTTCTCAGGTCTGAACGGTGGTGCGGGTGTTAGTTTTCAATTTTAGAATTAGCAGTTTATTCGCACGTGACTATTAGTGAAACAGCGTTCAACTGTTCCGTTTTTAAGGCCTTTACCGGATAGCTATTATCAGGGCCCTTAAGGGATTATCTTTAGCTGGCAGCTGCTGCAAGTTCCTGTATGTACACAGACCGTGCCGCCGCATTCTTTGCACGTCCACCTGGTTTTTTCCTCCTGCAGAAATTTATTTAAGCCGGAAGTTTTTATAGTCAGCAGGTTTTCAATTACGCTCATTCCATATTTTGTACGGTATCTTTTATCCAACTGCTTAAGACTTCCGCAGGGGAAACTTTCACATTCGAAGCAGTAATTTGCCTTTCCACTACTAAATACCTGGCAGGTTTTTATTTGGCAGGTAACGCGGGTTTTGGGTTTAGAGGTATCCGAAGCCCTGCAACCCTGGCATTTATTCTTTACCCTCAGGTGTCCCCTGCAGATTCCACAGTTTATTCCGCATGGAGCAATAAGTAAATCAGCATCTGACAGTTCCATATACTATTCCTTTTAGCTTATTTGAAAATACTTATTCTAAAACCACTCGTCAAGCCATGACGAGATGAGCTTTATGTATTCAGGGTCGTATCTGTAAGTGCCGGCCTTGTTTAGTTCCGATATCTCGCTTAAGCAGCCGCCGCTGAGGCTCATGTTGTGGTCGCTGTTGCTTAGCACCTCAATGCGGAAATACCTGTTCCCCGATTTGGCGAAAGCATCTTTATAGGCCTGGATTGCCTGAACGGGATCTATCTGTGTGTCGTTTTTCCCATATACGAGGTAAACAGGAATTGTAACATTTTCCATTACTGAGACCGGGTTAAAATGGCTTTCATCTTTTTCATCAATTACGCGCGGCCACCATTTTTCCGCTGTTTTATAAAATAAAGAGTCGTATCCAAGGGACTTTACAATCATCGGATTATCCTTGAAGTAGCTCACTGCCCTGTCGAAGGTTGCTTTGTCAGTTGTATTTCTTAATGTGGAAAACATTTCAATATTCTTCCGGGCTTTTTCAGGAGTTATTCCCTCGCAGAGCATCTGTTTTTCTAGAAGGTAGTTCCACTGACTGATGGAATTTTCACCGGGGCATGAAGAGCCTATCATAAAAGAGATATCTTTGGATTTTGAGATTATAAGGGGCATAATGTAGCCTGCCTGGCTGCTACCGAAAAGGCCCAGATCCGACCTGTCAACCGAAGGATGGCTGTTTAGTTTCTTTATTGCGTCAATAAAAATGTCAGAAAATTCTGCAAAAAGGCTGTCGTCGTTTATTTTACCCTTGGAATCGCCAAATCCCGGTTTATCAATCCTGAAATAAGCAAAGCCGCGGTCCAAAATGCAATTGACGAGTTTTATTGTTTCCTTATTTTTTATTTTTCTGAAGCTTGGGCCGCTGCCGGAGACCCAGATAATAACGGGATATCTTTCATGTTTCAGGTCGGGCAGGTAGAGGCTCCCTGCAATCTGAAAACGGCCTGAAGTAAAGTATACGTCTTCAATTTTGCTTACGTGCAGAATGGTATCAGTCCGTGTCTGTGCTGAAACAGCTGATTGCATCAGCAATATAAGAAAAAGGCTAATTATCTTCATAACTGCTTCCTTTTTTTTACAATAGACGCATTAAACAGGCAATGGTTTTATTAACCGGGAAACTAATATTTCCCCGGGAAATTAATATTTTCGCAAATTAAATGAAAGATTGACCTGTGTGCATTTCAGGTTTTATGGAATTTAGCTACATTCAGAATATGATGAAAGGTTACATCCCATGAAAATTTTAATTATAGGCTCGACCGGTGTATTGGGAAGAAACGTCATAGCCCGCCTGATGGAAAAAAAGATAGAAGTTAAGGCACTTGTGCGCACGCAGCTTCAGAGGGAATATTTTAGCTACATGGGAATTGAGGCTACGGAAGGAGACATTCTTAAGGCGGATTCTGTTTTGAAAGCCTCCGAAGGCTGCCAGGCGGCGATGCACCTGGCGACTGTGATCCCATCGGGAACCGGGACACTGGACTGGTCAATGAACGACCGCGTCCGGAGGGATGGGACAAAGAATCTCATTCATGCATGCAGTGAGAACGGGCTTAAGGGATACTTTCAGCAGAGCATAATTTTCCTCTACGGCGATAATGGCGATGTGATGATAGATGAATCATTCCCCCTCAAGCCGCAGCACTACATACAGTCGGCTTCCGATATGGAGGATATGGTCAGGGAAAGCGGGCTTGAGTGGAGGACCTTAAGAGGCGGGTCGTTCTACGGGCCCGGCACAGGGCGTGACGAGGACTGGCTTAACCGCGCCAGGGCAAAGAACCTGAAGATCCCGGGTGAAGGAAATAATTATATTTCTCTCATTCATGTAGCCGATATGGCCTCAGCTTTTGCCGTTTCAGTTGAAAATGCCGAAGCAGGCAGCATTTACAATATTGTTGACGATGAGCCTGTTAGAAGCAGGGATCTCTATGCATATATCGCCTCAATTACACACTCCCCCATGCCGCAGAAAGAAGAAGTGGCAAATCCCCCATCCTACCGGTGCAGCAATAAACGATTCAAAGACAAAACAGGCTGGATACCCGCATATTCTACATACAGGAGCGGACTTTCGCAGTATTTAAGACGGGCAACCCTTCCGGAATGCTAGACTAAAGAAGTTTTTCTGAATAAAAGGCGTTGTGGATTCATACCTGCATTGAATTTCTTCGCCTTATTCTTTAGTTTGGTCACTCATTTTAATAGTGTATAATGGAATCGATAAAAGAAATATATAAAATCGGCTTTGGGCCTTCGAGCAGTCACACGATGGGGCCCAGGAAGGCCGCAGAAACCTTCAGGCAAATGAGTCCCGAGGCATTAAGATACAGGGTTACTTTATACGGTAGCCTTGCTGCAACCGGCAAGGGGCACATGACAGACAAGGCGATCATTGAGAGTCTTTCCCCATTTGAAACCGAAGTCATCTGGAAGCCTGATGAATTCCTGAAAAAGCATCCGAACGCAATGAAGCTCGAGGCGCTTGATATGAACGGAAACCTGACAAACGAATGGACCGTCTACAGCGTGGGAGGAGGCAAGATTGTTGATGATGAGCATGATGAGGAAATGCATTCTCTTTACAGTCTCAGCACGATGGATGACATACTGAAATGGACAAAATCCAACGGCGGCTCGCTCTGGGAATACGTGGAGGAGACCGAGGGAAGTGAAATCTATGAGTACCTCTCGGATGTATGGATGGTTATGAACCAGTCCATTGATCATGGAATAGAGAATGAAGGCATACTTCCCGGAGGCTTAAATCTGAGGCGGAAGGCTTCGTCGTATTACGTGAAGGCAAAGAACTACACAGGATCGCTCAAGGAAAAGACGCTCGTATTTTCATATGCTCTTGCCGTTGCAGAGGAAAACGCCGCCGGAGGAAAGATTGTAACAGCGCCTACCTGCGGATCGTGCGGGGTTGTACCGGCAGTATTAAGAAGGCTGCAGGAGAGTTTTGATTTTTCGGAACAGAAGATCTTAAGGGCGCTTGCAACCGCTGGGCTTATTGGCAACATAGTCAAGACAAACGCTTCAATTTCGGGAGCAAAGGTAGGCTGCCAGGGCGAGATCGGGACGGCATGCGCAATGGCCGCGGCCGCCGCAACGCAGCTCCTGGGAGGAACACCGCACCAAGTTGAGTATGCCGCCGAGATGGGGATTGAGCATCACCTGGGGCTTACGTGCGACCCGATATGCGGGCTTGTGCAGGTACCCTGCATTGAGCGCAACGCATTTGCATGCGAAAGAGCGCTGAACACGGCAACATTTGCCATTCTTTCAGACGGGCGTCACATTGTGTCATTTGACAAGATTGTTAAGACGATGAACCAGACGGGGCACGACCTGCCTCACATTTACAAGGAAACCTCCGAAGGAGGGCTGGCTTTATTGTGGGAATAAAAAAACTCCCGGAGATTTTCACCCCGGGAGTTTTTCATTAATTTATTTACCGTATCTTGACCACTGCTGCTCGCCTGAAGGAGCTGAGTTTTTAATCATTTTGCTTCTTTCCTCAGAGAGTTTCTTCTCCAGTTTCTGCATCTCTTCAGGTGTACGTTTTGTGCCCTGGGGTTTCATATTAAGGAGGCCGTTAGTCTCGCGTACAAATTTAAGGGGATCCTGTATATAGTTCCACTGTTCACCCTGGCTCCAGGGTCCCTGTCCTTCGTTCCAGGGTCCTCGTTTATCCTCGCCGTCGGACATATTAAATACAGCGTGTGTATATCGGACGTCGCCCTGGAGTTGTCCCGGAGGGAAGTTGGATTCAATATTGTTCAGTGCAGCAGTAAACTGCTGGAAGTGAGTAATTTCGCGAGTCATAAGGAAGCGCAGGCTCTCCTGCACCATCGTGTCGTCAGTAAATTTAAGGAGGTATTCATAGACAATTTTGGCTCTGGATTCCGCGGCTATATTGCTTCTGAGGTCAACCGTAGGATCTCCGTTTGCATTAACGTATGTGCCCATCCACGGGACTCCCGAAGCGTTGGTAAGAGCGGGTCCGCCGCCTGTCTGGACGAGGAACTGCGGGTTTTGGAGAGCCGCGTGAATCATATCCTCTTTACCAGAGCCCGACATTTGGGCCATTTGAGCCACAGGATTAACATCGACCGCATTTTTTAATTCCCCCTTTATTCCGTCTGTAAGCATTGTAATCGTTGCCCCCACAATCTCGAGGTGGCTTAACTCCTCGGTAGCAATATCCATTAAAAGGTCATAAAGATCCGGGTGCGGCTTTCTTGCTGCAAAAGACTGTACAAAGTACTGCATGGCAGCTTTAAGTTCCCCGTTGCCTCCGCCGAACTGTTCGAGCAGCAGAGCCGCAAATACGGGATCGGGTTTGGAAACCCTTGCGTTAAATTGTAATTCCTTCACGTGATGGAACATATATTTCCTCCTGCATTTCTCCTCTTAAATTGACCGTGTAGTATACCGCTCTATGAAAAGCGGTATAGCTTTCAAGAAAGGGATATTTTATCTGAGTTTCAACGTGGGGGAAATTTTGGCACGAGTGAATGTCCAAAGTCAGAAAGGCAGCGCCATCCAGAGTGGTGGATGGCGCTGATATGCAGGAAAACTATAGATTTACAGTCCGGAACGCCGGCGGCGGTCGCCGTAGAACATATCCTCATCAAAGTGCTCATGGCTGTAGAAGTCGCCCGTATCATCCGACTGATAGATTATATCCGGGTCCATAATATGGCGGATGGAGTTTTCGTAGATTCTTGTAACGAGGCCGCCTTCATAGAGCGGGTACTCCCTGATATTACTCAGGCGAATTTTGGGTACCGTAACGCGGTCGTCTTTTTTATCCACCACGGCCAGGCCCACTGGAATGAGCAGGTGTCTTTCGTTAAGCTCGTCATCCTTATTCTTAAGCATAATAACAACGTCGAGGTATCTGACTTTCATTGCCGCGGGGTCGACTATGAGGTCGTCCACCTCACCAAATTTTTCTCCATCACCGCCGTATACGTCCCATCCGCGTACATCCGGGTCGTCCTTTGACACTTCATAATAGTCAAGTTCACTCAGACTGTATAAGAGTCTTTTTTCTTCCCTGCCTTCTCCGGGATTTATATCCATCTTTCTGCCTCCTCTTGTTTTACTTATAGCGTCCTGCCTATTCGGTTTTTGCTTTTTGGACCATTGCCTGAAGAACAGCAGCCGACTGCTGGAAGAATTGGTCTATCTTAGGCTTTTGATTTCTTACCTCTTCTTTGGGATCAATTGCCCCGGCTTTTTGTTGAACAATTCCGACCTGGTCCTTCAGGTTAGGATATTTTTTGGCCTGGATTGAACTCATAAGTTGTGAAGCCGTCATGAAAGCATTTTTAATTCTTCCCGACTTTTCCACCGGGGTCCAGTTGTTCTGTATGCTGTCTGAGAGGCTTTGCAGCCTTCTGCTTTGCTGAATAATATTATTATCGTTTGCGGCATCCCTGGTTGCCGTGGCTCCAAGGGCAGCCGAGAGAAGATGCAGCCCATAGCTGGTATACTGTGGTGACTTTTCTGTATCTACCCTTGATTTTGAGGTATCCTGAAGGAAACCCACAAACTCCTTTACGCTTCCGGCGACTTGATTGGTATCGACCGTAACTGTGGCAGTCTGTACCGGATTTTTGGAGGCTGTCAGGCTCCTGATGATCATATAAATAATTGCAATGATTGCAATTGCATACAAGACATAAGACATTGGCGAAGGTCTCTTCGGTTGGATTTTAATATCTGCCATTACTCCCTCCTTAATTATAAATTGATTTCCTGAAGCAGAAAGCCAGGAAATCATCCGTTCATATTTGGGATTTCCCACCCATATATTTAATATATTATTTTCTGTTTCTGTTACAATGGAGTAAAAATGCAATCTAGCGGCCGGGATAATTACTGAGAACTGATTATGTATTTTAAAAGAAAAAGCATATTTTGGGGGCAACATTTTAATAAACAGAAATTACTGATATACCCAACCGGACTTCCAATGCAAAAGCTTTCTTTATTTTCGGTTATTCTGTTCTCAGGCCTGCTATTCATTGCCTCATCAAAAGTCGTGGCTTCAGCCGACCCCCTTGCGGGCGGGAAACTGCGTGGTATTGTTACAGACACTTCAAACGGAGAGGCAATCCAGTACGCAAACATTCACATTAAAAGCCTGCGCCTGGGCTCTCCTACAGACAATAAGGGATACTATTTTATTCCCGCCATTCCCCCCGGCAAGCACATTATTACTGTCTCCTGTATCGGTTACAGGACAAAAGAGCTCCAGGCCGAGATCAAGGAAGGCCAGATCACTCAGTTAAACATACAGCTCGCTCCGGGCAGCATCAGGCTCGAGGAGGTTTCAGTAATTGGAAATAAATCGGCCCGTGAAAATGAGATAGACGTGGGGCTCCAGAAGATCAGCATAAAAGAGATACAGATGATGCCTACGGGTGTTGAGGCCGATATTTTCAAAGTGCTGCAGTCTTCTCCCGGCGTTAGCTCGACCGGGGATGTAACGTCCAGGTATTTCGTACGCGGCGGAAACAGCAATCAGAACCTGGTGCTCTTAAACGGGGTGACCGTCTACTACCCATTTCACGCACTCGGTATCTACAGCACTATAGACCCTGAAATGATTTCAGGCATGGAGTTTTATAAAGGAGGCTTCGGGCCCGAGTTTGGAGGAAGGCTTTCCTCGGTGCTGAATGTGCTTACAAGAGACGGGAATAAAAACAGCATCCACGCAGCAGGAACGGCAGGGCTCTTGTCAGGTAAAGCCTCGGTGGAAGGGCCCATACCGGGCGGCTCATTTCTAGTTACGGGAAGAAAAAGCTATTACGCAAAAGCGCTGAAAAAATTCCTGAACGACCAGGAAGCGCCTTTTGATTTTTATGATATGTCATTCAAGGTAAACTATGCAAATCCCGCGCTTCTCTACAACGGTAAGTTTACGGCTCACGGGTTCTTTTCTCAGGACAGGGTTCAAAACGACGACCCGTTTAAGGAAGACTACAGCATCAAAAACGGGCTTTTCGGCCTGAACTGGTATCAGATCTGGGCAAGCCCCCTTTTCTCTGAAATCACGCTTTCTTCCAGCAATTTTGAAGCTGAGGTAATGCCAAACCTGAGCCAGTCGAAGCCCCGGAGCAATTTCGTTCACGACATAACAAGCCAGTGGAACTTCACCTATATTTACGACAGCCGCGACGAACTGAATTTCGGAATCGAGAACAAGTTCGTTTCCACGGGACTCAATATGCAGAACCTCTATGGAAAAAAAATCTCCTTCGACCAGTCGGGCTACGGGCTTGCAGGATTTGCAAACTATAAATTCTACAGGTATGAAAACGTAGGTTTTAATCTTGGCATGAGAATCAACTTCACCACAATTTCCGAGCTGAGGCCTTTTCTGCTTGAGCCGCGCCTTAACATCACATACAAGCCGATACCTACGCTTTCACTGAAGGCGGGCTTAGGCAGGTACTCACAGGAGATGGTAACTGTTTCAAACGAAAACGACCTTATTTCAATCTTTGAGCCATGGACAATTATTCAGCCGAACATTGCAGCAAGCGAAGCCACACAGTTTAATTTGGGCTTAAGCTACTACCTAATGGAAAACTTTACGGTGGACCTGGAAGGTTACTATAAATACCTGACCAATCTTTCCGAGGCAAATTACAACAAGTATTTTGTAACAGATCCCGACTATATAAATGTAAAAGGAGAAGCCTACGGAATTGAAAGCCTCATAAAGGTGCAGACCTCGGGTATGTATATGAAGACCGGGTATTCTTTAAGCTGGTCGTTTAAGATAGACAATAAGGGCTTGCGTTACGTTCCGAAATACGACCTCAGGCATTCGCTTAATATTCTTACGGGCATAGACCTCGGACGGGATTTTGAGGTTAATGTAACGTGGTTTTTAAATTCAGGGCTGCCGTTTTCACCGATAACAGGTTTTTACGACAGGCTTCAGATTGACAACGTTTGGAATTTTGGGGACCTTAACAGTTTCAAGAGTTCAACCATCTGGGACAGGCGGAACCTGGAGCGCCTGACGTTCTACCACAGGCTGGACGTAGGAGTTTCCAAGAAATTCACTTTCAGCTTTGCCCGGTTCACGCTGGATGCAAGCATAATGAATGTATACAACAGAAAGAACATATTTTACTTTGATAAGAATACCGGCAAGCAGGTTAATATGCTTCCCTTCCTGCCATCAGCGTCCTTAAAGGTGGAATTATGAAAAAATTATTTATTCTGGTGCTTATTGCAATAGCGGGCTTTTTCAACATGTCTTGTGAGGAAACAGTAAACCCGAAAGCCGCATTCAAAGAGCAGTATGTGCTTACCTGTATCGTTAATCTCTCTTCAGACACGGTAATGGCCGTAATCAGCAAGACTTATGACGTAGACGGCTTTAACCCTGAGGTAAACAGAGTGGATCCGGCTTTAACGGGTGCAGAAGTTACAATAACTCAGGGGACAAATACTATTAAGTTACATGAAGGCGAAAGGAATAGAGCAGACACGAGCCGCTACACCAGCCACCAGCAGTATTACATTGCGGTGGGAGTTAAATTTGTTGACGGCAAGGACCTGAAGATTACGGCAAAGCTTCCAAACGAGAAGATCCTTTCGGCCGTTACAACGCCGCCCGATGTTCCGCAAATCGAATTCTCATATGAATTCCCCAATGGTATTGATCCTACAATTAACTGGTACATTGCAGGCGACAATTATACGGCCAGGTGGTATCCTGTTAACACTAACCATTATACTTTCCCCAGGCTATCCATACCGTATCAAAAAGAAGAGGGAGGTAAAATTAAATCCTTTAGGAAGTTAATTCCTGTTTCTTACGTAAAACAGGGAGATAAATTAGTTCCCTATTATCCGGAGGCCACACAAGCCGATTCGTGCTCATTCCAGTACAAGTCTATAGTGACTTCGCTGAAAAGGCTTACTGATGGAGATCCGAACACAACGGCTTACAGGCTGCAATACATTGACTTCGATCTTCTTGAGTTTGATTCGCCACTTACCACGTATTATTCGAGCACAAACGGGCAGATGGATAATTTTTCCATAAGAACAGAAGAGATGGTTTATTCAAATATTAACGGGGGGCTAGGCATTTTCGCATCTTACAGGAAAACCAAGGTAAGGAAAGAGCTGGACTCCTATTATATTGCAACCACTCTGGGGTTTCAATATGGCGAAAGGTAAATGTAAAAAGACTGGAAACAGGTAACAGAAACAGCGGAGCGGTTGTGGATTCCTCCTTTGGCCGCTCCGCTGTTTCTTATAATCCCAGTTCAGCCTTGTTAGCCTTCATGGCTTCGACGCAGAACTGAATATGTTCATCTAAGGGGATGCCTAGTTCCTCGGCACCCTGTGTAATATCTTCCCTTCTTACGGCGCGGGCAAACGCCTTATCCTTCATCTTCTTTTTCACCGATTTAACGTCAACTTCATCAATTGACCTGCTGGGTCTCACATAAGTAACTGCCGTTATAAAGCCTGCCAGCTCGTCGCAGGCAAAGAGTGTTTTTTCAAGAAGAGTTTCGCGGGGTATATCTGTAGAGCTGGCGTGCGACATAATTGCGCGTCTGAAGGCCTCGTCGAACCCTTTTTCCTTCAGTATTTCATTACCCTTGAACGGGTGGTCCTCGAGCGATGGGTACATCTCATAATCGAAATCGTGAAGCAGGCCTACGTTACCCCAGTACTCCGTATCCTCGCCAAATTTCTTTGCATATGCCCTTACGCAGCTTTCAACCGCGTAGGCATGTTTTAATAAACTTTCACCTTTTGTGTATTCTTTTAAAATAGCCAGACATTCTTCCCTGGTAGCCATTTTTTCTCCTTTATATTAGATCATTACAAAATTACAACTTAGTGCCGGAAGGCCTTTTAAGGATTAAAGCTAGGGCATATCTCCGCAAGCACGCATTCAAGGCACTTTGGGCGCCTTGCGATGCAGATTTTGCGTCCGTGGCTGATAAGATAGTGCGAGGAGTTAATCCATTCCTCTTCCGGAAGCAGTTCCTTCAGGCGCATTTCAATTTTCTCCGGGTCATCCGACTCGATAAAGCCGAGCAGGTTTGCAAGTCTTTTTACGTGTGTATCTACGGCGATAGCAGGGATTCCGAAGGCGTTAGCTGCAACAACCGAGGCTGTTTTCCTTCCCACGCCAGGAAGCTCCGTAAGGGCGTCAAAATCGCGCGGGACCTCGCCGTTATACTTTTCAACGAGGACTTTGGAGCAGTTCTTTATGCTTTTAGCCTTATTGCGGTAGAATCCGGTTGAGAATATGTCTTTCTCAAGCTCTTCAATGGGAATGTTAAGGAAGTCCTGCGGGGACTTATATTTCTTAAAAAGGTCCCTGGTTACAATATTGACCCTGGCGTCGGTGCACTGGGCCGAGAGTATTGTTGCGATTATAAGTTCAAAAGGGGTTGTAAAGTCGAGTGCCGATTTAACTTCCGGGTACTCTTTTTTAAGTATATCAAACACCTTTTTTGCGTGCTCTATTTCTTTATTTTTCGGCATCTTTATGAAACCTTTTATCTTTAATCATAAGTCTTTCGACAGGAATATTGTTAATTATATGGCTTTGAATTATTTCCTCCACGTCCTCCAGTTTTACGCCGCCGTACCAGACCTGTTCGGGGTAGACTACAATTGAGGGGCCGAATTCGCAGGCGTCGAGGCATCCTGAGGTATTTGCCCTCACGAGGTGGTTTAAGCCCAGTTCCTTGAGTCTTTTCTTAAACTGTTCGCGTATAGCAGGCGAGCCCTTATCGGAGCAGCAGCCTCTCGGGTGGCCCTCAGGCCTTTTATTCTCACAGACAAAAATATGCTTTTCAAAACGTTTCATTGTAAAGTCTTTCGTTTTTCATAAAAACAAAGATAAAAAAAATTAGGTTCAGAAATCCATAGTATGGGAACAATTCAGGACTTAATATCCCGCATTAAGGCATATGGAGGCGCAAAATTTCATTATTTTTGTAAAATTTTCAAAATTTTAAGAAAAATTTTCCGAAAACGCTCTTTGTAACCATATATATATGTATAGAGGAAATTATTGTTGCGGATAAAAGTAAAAACTTAAAAAAAGACGCAAAATGGGAAACAATTTTCTAAGTCAGATTTCAAAGAAGCTGACAGACTACAAAGAAAAGAAGGAATACGAGAGGCTATATTCCTTAATTTTGAAGAATGCCGTTCCAGTTGAAAAAGAAGTTCAGGGCAAAGGGGTCCTCCAGGCAAAAAAATAACTCAGCTTACCTTCTGATTGTTTTTTGGGCCCCCGCCCTTTAAAAACAAAAAACCCCGTAATTCACTGAATTACGGGGTTTTTCAGAGTAGCGCGTACCGGATTCGAACCGGTGATCTCTGCCTTGAGAGGGCAGACATTAAATTTTAGAACCGCTTATTTTACAATATCTTATAGAACTTTGGCCCTGCTTTGTTGTATAGCAATGTTGTATATGCAACATAAAATTGCCCTGATTAAATCACCGCCCGGCTATTTTCATTTCTAATAAAATCCCCTATTTTAAAGGCCAATAAACTGAGAGCGTTATGGAAGATATTTTCTTAAAACGATTAGTCATTCAGAAAGTCAGACATCTTAAAGGTATAGAAATTACTTTATCAGATGTAGAACGTAAGCATTTAATATTAACCGGCAAAAATGGTTCGGGGAAAACTTCTCTACTGGAGGCAATAAATAGGTTATTACCAAATTTATTAAACCCGCCAAACCATGTATTTGATAAGCTTATGGAAAAACAAAGATTAAAAGATGAAATTGCACGCATAAAAGCATCGCCTAATCCTGCAGCACCATTTGGAAGTGCCTATGGTACAATTGAAAATATTGAAGCCCGTATCAAAGAAACGGATAAAGCCATTTTTGACGCAGCTAAAGAAGTAATACCTATTTTTAATGATATTAAACTGTTACAAAATAGAGACAGAAAGACTTTTATTACTCATACATATTCAGCATACAGGAAAATAGATTTTTCTCCTGTTTCAACAATAACGAAAATTACTTATGGCAGGTTCATAAAAGCTCAAAATGAAGTCCCTAATAGGCCTGTTGGTATGGAATCTCCAGAATTCATTCAATATTTGATAAATTTACGGAATAAAAAGGCCGTTGCTTACGAAGCTAATCAGATGGATTTATGGAATCAGCTCGAAAACTATTTCAAAGAGATTGAGAATATATTCAAACGTATCTTTGGAGACGATTCTATTGAAATGGAATTTAATCTGGATCAGTTCGAAGTGCTAATTAATCAAAAAGGCAGAGAAAAATATACTCTACGGGAACTCCCCGCGGGCTATGCCTCTTTATTAAAAATGGTAATTGATATTCTAATGAATACAGAAATAAAAGGAGTAAATCCTTCAGAATTGCAAGGAGTCGTTTTAATTGATGAAATTGAGAATCATTTGCATGTTGAGCTTCAAAAACAGATATTTCCTCTTCTAATATCAATATTCCCCAAAATTCAATTTATTATATCGACCCATTCTCCATTTGTTGTAAATTCAATTGAAAATGCCATAGTTTATGACCTGGAAAAACAAATAAGAGTTGAAGATTTATCGGGATACTCTTATGAAGGGATAGTAGAAAGTTATTTTGATGTGGATAAGTACTCAACCAAATTAAAAGATAATTTAGAAAATTACAGGATCTTAGTGCAAAAAGAAGTTTTACCTGATGACGAAAAACTAACGAAAATTAAGCTAGAATCGTACTTAGAAAATATCCCTTCATTTTTGTCAAAAG
>JBLMYS010000190.1:0-7406 GCA_050258415.1 Acidobacteriota bacterium
AAGTTGCACTGCAGTCGGATGGAGATGATCACAGCTTCGGGCTCCTTTTCGGATTTAAGAACTGGGACAACTATTATGAGTTTGACCTTAAATATACGGTCACTAAAAGCAAGCTGGCTACTGGATTAGAGTGCTTCTACAGAATTGCACATGTGGATCAGGGTGTACTCAGCAGCACCGGCTGGATAAAAAACGCCTGGCTGAGCACCGCGGAATTTCAGGGGATGTATACGCCAAATACTCTGAAAGTAGTAAAGATTGACGACTGGCTCGGTTTTTACATTAACAATCTGCCTTTGAGTGAAAGCGGTCAGGGTTCTGTTCCCTATTACGTGAACACGATAAAAGGGGATGTTTTCGCCGGCAAAAAAATAGGATTTGTGGTTAATTCGAAAGTAAAGGTTAAATACAGCAGGCTTTTAATAAAGCAGCTCGGCCTTGATGAAACCTCCCCGGTAGCGGATGTACTGGGCTCAGTTCTGACGGGTCCGGAACCTGTTACACTTCTTGAGGACGATTTCAGCAGCAACGTAAACAACTGGGCAGGCCTTACCGACAGCACCTGCGATATTGGCGTTAAAGACGGCGTTTATTCGTTCGATAAGAAAAATGCAAACGGAAGATCTATTACAAAAAGCGTTTTTCTGGCCGCCGGAAACGACTACGAATTGCAGTGCAGAACCAGATGGGTTAGCGGAGTTGATAACTTCTACTACGGAATTACGTGGGGATTCAAGGACTGGAAAAACTACCAGGAGTTTGTCATAGACAAAAAAGGCGACTGCAGGTACATGAGTACATTATACGGAACCACGAATAAAATAAAGGTTTCCATCAAGCCGCAGGAAGAAAACCGCCTTAAGATTTCGAGGGTCAAAGATTCGCTTTATTTTTACGTGAACGACGCTCTTGTTATTAAGGCTCCTGATTTAAGTCCCGCGGGCTTCGACGCAGGCCTTATTGTTTACAACAGGCAGAAAGTTTTATTTGACGACCTGAAAATCACGCAGCAGAGAATTTTTCCATCGGAACTTCCCGCAAGTCCGGTTGCCGAAGAAACAATGCAGCAGAACGAGGGAGCTTTTTCGGAAAAGGTTTTAACCAACGACATATCGCGCCGGTGGAGCCCCGGCATTACGGAGTTTGAGCACGACACAGAGAACGGAAGCGGCATCTGGAAGGAATACTATCTGAACCCGCTGGATAACTTCAGCATAAAGGAAAAGTTAAAATGGGTTGAAGGCGATACCACAATGGGGTACGGACTTGTATGGGGCCTAAAAGACTGGGATAATTACAACGAGTTTCTTATTGCCAAAGACGGACATTTCAAATGCACAACCGTTCATGACAAGGCTGTAATAACAACGGGCTGGAGGCAGAACACTCCTTTTGTAACAGGTGATGAAAACACGCTTGAAGTAAGAAGGCGCGGCTCATTCGCTGAATTTTACATCAACGGCAAGCTTGCCGCCGTTATGCCTTTCTATGAGCTTTACGGATATTTTACGGGAGTAATTATCTATGGGAAGCAGACCGTAGGGCTTGAGAACCTGACACTCCAGTCGATACCTGTCTCAAGGCCCGAGTTTGAGCTGGGGCACGCAACATACAAAGTGGATTTTGAAAAAGCACCCGCAGTACAGGATGCCGGCAATAATGAAAGCCATTCAACCATAATTGAAGGCGGAAAGCTGCACATGCTTGCGCAGTTTCCTGAACTTGAGGATGGAAGCGGCCAGATTTCAAACCGTGCACTGGGTTACATCACCAGCAATATGCTTCCTTCAATGCTTACATACGGCATGCCCCAATATCCCTTCAGCATTGAAATTACCATGGGCATCGGCAGAAACTTTCACAGCATCGGCGCAGGTCTGAGGGTTGGAGGAACAGATTTTCTTGTTGATCCGGATGGAAACTTCACAATTGGCGAGGAGGCTCCGCAGCCGATTGAAGGCGACATTAAACCGAGTAAAAACATTTACCGTCTGAAGGTAATATGCGAAGCAGGCGGCAGGATGGATTTCTATATTAACGGGAGTTATGTATCTTCCATAAATGACGCTATGAAGAGCCGTGACGCGGGTCCGGTAATCTACGCATACAGCAAGCCGACCGAAGTCTGGTTCGACGACTATACAGTCAGGGTCTACCGGCAATAAATTTAATTATTAACGACTTTAAAGCCCCGGGTTGAAGAAAACTCCGGGGCTTTTTCTTTTCATTTAAGGGTTTTACCCCCCCTTTTCCGGTGCTGAAAATGAGAAAGATAATTATGGCTAAAAAGATCTTTTTATGTTATTATTACACCTGTATATTTTACAGTGCTCTTTTAGGCTGAAATAACTTTTCAACAAATAAATCTGGGGGATACTGATGAAAAAACTTTCCGGCTTATTATTTTTCTTACTTATCCTTTCTGCTTCTCTTTTCGCGCAGAATACAAAAGTCATTCTCAACGAATCGTTTTTCGACAACAGCAACAATTGGCCTTTACTTGATGAGGACAATGTTGAAACAACTCTTGAGGACGGCGAATATACTATTGAGACCTCAAAAGATAACGGCTGCGAGATCTTTAAGGAAACAGGACTCGATTATTCAAAAAACTTTTCCATTGAAGTCAGCTGCCAGCTCGTTGAAGGGGAAAACAACTACAGCTACGGCATACTCTTCGGCTTTAAGGGCTGGAGCGACTATTACGAATTTGTGGTTAATTCCAACCGCGACTATAGAATTTCTCACTTTTACCAGGGCATTTCCGAAGGTACGGGATGGGTCAATCACCATGGCGTTTACGGACGCGACTTCTCCAACACGCTCAAAATTGTAAAGATAAACGACTGGATAGGCTTTTACCTGAACAACACTTTTGTGGACGACCTGAAAGAACAAATGGTCCCCACCTTTGCCAATGCCATAAGAACGGACGGCTTTGCCGGAAAACAGATTGGACTTGTGCTCAACTCTAAAATGAAAGTTAAATACGATAAGCTGGTTATTAAGGAACTCGGGGATACAGACCTTGCGGAGTATACGGACCAGATGAACCAAAGCGCCGCTGAGACGAGGCTTGTTACTTTATTTTCGGACGATTTCAGCGACAACAGAAACGACTGGGCAGGCAGCGACAAGGATTCCAGCTCTGTAAAGGGTGTTAAGGACGGAGCTTACTACTTCGAGAACAGAACCCCGAATTATTTGAAGTCCATGCAGACAGTATTCCTTTCGGAAACAGGCGACTTTGATATTCAGTGCACCACAAAACGTGTAAATGGCGATGAGCAAAGCTACTACGGCATTGTATGGGGAAACTATAATTCAAAAGCCTTCCAGGAATTTTCCATTAATGCCAAAGGAAGCTGCAGGTACCTGAATACCGTTTCGGGCAAGGAAACTGTAATTCCCGCCAGCTACCAGCCAAAGGAAGAAAACCTTCTTAAGATATCGAGAGTAAAGGATTCACTTTATTTTTATGTAAACGGCACGCTCACACTCAGAGCGCCTTACTTCAGCCTTGCGGGCAGTTATACGGGATTTATAGTTTACAACGTTCAGAAGGTACTCTTCGACAATCTGAAGATAACACAGGTGAGAACTTACCCCAAAGTGCTGCAGGAAATTACAACAGCCGAAGAGACGCTGCAGAAGAACGAGGGCCCGTTTTCGGATAAGAATACTCAGAACAATTTTACAAAACTCTGGAAGCCTGGCATTCTTGAATGCACTCACAACACCGACGATGGCAGCGCCATAATGGATGAGTTCTTTATCGATCCCAAAGAGGATTTTATAATTAAAGAGAAGGTAAAATGGCTAAGCGGCGATACTACAAGGGCTTATGGGCTAGTATGGGGGCAGAGGGACTGGAAGCATGAAAACGAATTTCTGATAAAACGCGACGGATCATTTAAATGCTACAGCACCAATGGCGACAACACCACTACAACCTACTGGAAGAAGGCACCATGGTTTCAGAAGAATAAGGAGAATACGCTGACGGTGAAAAAGTGCGGAGCATTTGTGGAATATTATATAGACGATCAGCTGGTGGAAATACTTCCCTTCCGCGGCGTCTTCGGGTATTCGACGGGACTTATTGTTTACGGCAGCCAGGCCGTTGGACTGGAGGGACTGACAATTAAAGAACTGAAGGTCTCAAGGCCGGTTTTCGAACAGGACAAGATTACTTTTAAGGAAGACTATAATACAGACAAACCCTCGCTGCAGGGAATGGATAAATCGGGCAACCAGATTCTTCTTTCAGATAAGGGTAAACTTCACCTTGCAGCCCTCTTCCCCGAGCTTCAGGCATTTACCGGATCCGACGTTTCGCAGTACACCTCGGGCAATCTGCTTGTTACGGAAACAAGATCAAGCCTCAGGTATCCAAACCAGCCTTTCTACCAGGCAAACAACGATGTGCTTCCTTCTTTTGACGAACGCGGCAGGCCTTCAAAATCTTTCAGCGTGGAGGTTACCGTGGGCCTTATGACCAGCTTTCACAGCAGGGGCGCCGGAATAAGGATTGGAGGAAACGATTTTCTAATTGATGCCGACGGCAATTTTGTAATAGATATACAGAATCCCAAGCCTCTTAATGACAATACAAAACCCAGTGAAAAGATCTACCGCCTGAAAGTTGTGTGCGAGGTGGACGGACTGATGTATTTCTATGTCAACGGCAAACTGGCAGGCTATTCACTTGAGGCAATAAAGGACAGGAGTGCCGGACCCGTCATCTATGCATTCAACTCCCTTACAGAGGCATGGTTCGACGATTTTGTGGTAAGAACGTACTAAATATTACAGTATTAAAAAAGCCCCGTTCCTTCTTAAAGGGCGGGGCTTTTTGCTTTTCACAGAGCATCTCTCAGCTTCAGGCCTTCTGACTGAAGAGCTTAAGAAGCCTAAGCTTAAAATTCCTGAGTTTTATCATGCTTTCTTTTTCATTAAAAATTCCCGCCAGTTCCAGCGCCAGGCCTATGCCAATCATAAAACCTTCTGCAAAGTCGGGAAGCCCGGCATGAAAATGTTTCAGCAGTAAAGTAAGACCGATAATTACCATGCCAGTTGTAAGAATTTTATTTGGCTTTCTCAAAGATTTCCTCATATTATATTTATATAAAGAATTATAGACCGCTTAAAAACGGGCAGGGATATTTAACAAAAATTATTGAAATAAAAAAGCCGCCTTCCTAAGGGAGAATGCTATGAATACAAAAGAATTTATTAAAATGACGGACCGCTTCACGAAAACAGATAAGATGCCGGTACTTTTTGTGGGGCACGGATCCCCAATGAATGCAATTGAGGAAAACGAATTTGTTAAAGGCTGGCGCGAGGAGGGGCGCACACTTCCCCGTCCCAATGCAATACTATGCATATCGGCACACTGGGAGACAAGAGGCACCTACGTAACGGCGGTGGAAAAGCCTGTAACAATACACGACTTCGGGGGGGTTCCGAGGGAATTATACAAAGTGCAGTACCCCGCGCCCGGAAGTCCCGCCCTTGCAAATGACACGAGGGAGATTGTAACAAAGACGGATGTGGAGTTTGAGAACAGATGGGGACTTGACCACGGCTGCTGGAGCGTGGCAAAGCACATGTATCCCGAAGCGGATGTGCCTATTGTTCAGCTGAGTCTGGATCATTTTCAGGGCGCGCAGTATCACTACGAGCTTGCGAAGGAACTCGCCCCTTTGAGGAAAAAAGGCGTTTTAATTATGGGAAGCGGCAATATGGTGCACAACCTGGGGATGGTGGCATGGGACAGGCTGACCACTCCGGGCTACGCATACGACTGGGCGCTGGAGGCAAGTGAGAAGATGAAGGGATATATAATGCAGAATGATCACAAGCAGCTGATAAACTACAAACAGCAGGGTACGGCAATACACCTGGCCGTTCCCACGCCCGAGCACTACCTGCCGTTATTGTACGCGCTGGCGCTGAAGGAAGAGGATGAAAAGGTAACTTTCTTCAACGACGAACCCGTGGGAGGTTCGCTTACGATGACGTGCGTGAAGATCCAATCAATTAAAAATTAAAAATTAAAAATTAAAAATTAAAAAGTGAGGGCAGAGGAAATTAAAAAGTGAGGGCAGAAGAAATTAAAAAGTGAGGGCAGGAGGCGCTGGCACGGTTTTGTTGTTCCAGCGCACAACAAATATTAGAACAATTTTACAAACTTATACTAACCGCAAATGTTCATGAAGCCATAATTTATCATAAGGAAAAATGGTAATGGTTCAAAGAACAAAATCCTCATATAAACCTTCAAACCCCAATCCAATTGGAGCAGAGAAACTATTGTAAATCTCTACAGCAGCGCCTCCGGCGCGTCCAAGGTCCGAAGTCCAGGGTCTTAGAATCCAAAGCTGGTGAAATGTGGTAAGGTTTAATTATGCGCATTTCAAGCCCTGAATGGGCGCTCTGTCTATAGGAGAAATTAAATCCCATTATCCCGAAGCCCTGAATGGGCGTGCTGTATGCTGAAATAGGCTATCGGCTGACATGGAAATAAATTACGACATCAATATAAAGGAGGTCACAATGAAAACCGATGAAAACCGGCTCGTCAATGCATTCCTGGAATTGTACATGGTGCGTGAATGTTCATTTCTTCCGGAGCAGAGGCGTTACTTAAACATTGCGATGAACAACATACTCAAAGAGATCCTCTGCAATTATCCCACGGGTCCCTTAAGCGTAATAAGGGACATCAACGCCATGCACAACATTGAGTTCACGTTCTGTCCCGACCTTCATCCCGAGCGCGAGATCCGTTATCCCGGTTACGAAGTAAATCCCACGACGTACATATCTTTCGAGTCATCCATTTACGCCATTGGCAGTGAGCCCGTTGTTGGGGTAAGCATCTGGAAGAAGGACAGTTATGACGATATATTATATAATCCTGTAGCGGGCAATTACTATCCCACAAATATTTTATACACATCGAATCGCGATGCCCTGGAGCTTGAGATTAGGGAGATATACTACAGCATAATAGATTATCTGGACCGTGAGGATTACGATGCCGTAAAGTTTTACTTCTTCCACAGGTTTTTATGTGGTGAAGTGTGTCAGTATTAGGCGGATCCGGAGGATGAAAAAATACAAAGCCCCGCGGGAATTTTACCCGGGGCTTTGTTATTTTTAGGGGGTAAAATTTGATATTTTTCAGTTTTACAGCATAAACAAATAGAAAACAAACATACGGACATAGTGGATATGAACGATACTGATAACAAGGAAACGAAAGAAGTCCCGAATGCTGCCGCTTTGAATGCAACATCTGCGAATAATACAGGTGCAAATCCAACTGTGACGACAGGAGACTGGTTTTTAACCACATTTATAACTGCCATACCGCTGATAGGATTAATAATGCTTTT
>JBLMYS010000191.1:0-10268 GCA_050258415.1 Acidobacteriota bacterium
GTAAAACTGCAACCCTGTTTCCAAGTATATCGTAGACCGAGATCCTGACGGGTGCAGTTTTTCTCATAGTAAAAACGATTGAAGTTGAGGAGTTGAAGGGATTCGGATAATTCTGTGAAAGTTCAAATTCCTGGGCAACTGAGGGGCTTTCATCCACAAGCACATTATAAGCGACCTGTACAGTTGCCCCCATAAAAGAAGTCTGATCCTTGCCGTTATTATAATTGAATTTCAGGTCCCTACCTAAAGGGCGCCATGCGCCATCTTTCCAGAAAAATGATTCACCTTTTTCGGTGTTTCCGAAATAATCATAATGAAACCTTTGCATTTCAGCATTTACCCAGCTGGTATCTTTCCGGACTTCAACGAGAGATGTTAAAGGAAAACCTTTGCTGTTATATGTTTGGATAGTCCTGTCGGAGATAACCCAGGTCCCCTGACTCCAGTAGTGCACTAAAGATATTAGTGTGTCTGAATTAACGGAGTACATGTTATTTAATTTTGACCTGTTAATCCAGGCACCATTAATCCAGTATTCTAAGAGCCAGGTAAGCTCCCTGTTTTTATTATCAAATGTCCTGGTTATCCTGTTATTTTTTAGCCAGGCTCCGTCTCTCCAATCCTCCCAGAGAAAAGAAAGCTCATTGCCATTTATGTCGTAAGTGCTATTTGTTCTGTAAAAATTCATCCATAATCCGTCTTGCCAGTTCTGAAAGACACTGGTAAGCAGCTTATTCTGGTCATTGTATGATTGAGTACTTTTCAACTTATTTACCCACATCCCATTTTCCCAGCTCTCCTGTATAAACACCAGCAGGTTTCCGCTGGCATCATAGACACAATTATACCTTGAAACATTTGTCCATTTGCCATTTTTATAATTTTCCCATAAATAGGTTAAGGTATTGTCATTGCTATCGTAAGTAGAAGTATGCCTGCTTTGCGGCACCCAGAGGTTGTTTTCCCATCGTTCTGAAACTAACACCCGTCTTGTATAATTGTCCTGATAAGTTTCGGTTACTCTTTCAGAATTTACCCATGCCCCGTTTTTCCACTGTTCAGAAACATAACTAACCTGTCTGCCGTTTTCAGTAAAATAAGTCTTCCTGGATACATAGTTCCAGACACCTTCTTTTAATTCCTGGCAGAGTTCAACTTTTTGGCTGCCGGTTTCATCCCAGGTATAAATAAATCTCCTCGTCGAATCAATTAGAGCGATATGGGGCAGGAAGATGTTACCTGTGGGCTTAATGGTGGCCTTGCTTTTTCCCAGTTTTCTTATAAAATCATTTTGGCTTTTATTTAATCCTCTCCCATCGGGACTTTTGGTATGCAGCAAAAGTTGTTCTTCTTTAGAGAGTGAAAATGGATCACTACCAGAAACCTTTGCATCGGATATGATATCCTGCGGACAGACGTATGTCTGAAATAATAGAATCAACGTAATGGCGGATAAAAAGCTTCTCATTACAGGCTCCAGTTTTATTTTAACAATAATATCCGGACAACTTTCCTCTGTTTATGAAAATAAACTAATAATGATCAGCATGCGACTCTATCTGAAAGGCAGAAGTTTTAAGCTGATATAATATACGGAGAAAATATTTCTAAGTACAATCATAAATGGAGTCTTTTTTAGCTATTATCCATCTTCAAAAGTCCAAAGGGGCTGAATAGATTTATAAATGATAAGTTAACCTGAATACCACATTTCTCCTTTCCTCAAAACTAGCACCCGAGAAAAATGCGCCTTTTAATAGATGTTCATGATCCAAAAGATTTGTCACATATACTGAGGGTTCAATTGTCTGTCCTCTGGAGAGTTTAATTGTGTAACCTCCCGACAAATTAAAAATCCATGCCGGTGTTGTATGTGCACCCTGGTTGAAATCGAAAAGCCCGGTTCTGAAAACATAGTTTTCATTGCCGTTTGTAAGGCCCGAGGCATAATTTGCGCTTAGATTGACAAACCAGCTTTCAGGCTGGTAGTTAAGCACTATAGAGCCTGAAAGGCGCTCGTCATGATCGAGGTCGAAGATTTTCGTTGAGGGATCGGCAGGCAGGAACCCGCCTGTAACCGGCCCTCGTCCGTAGGCATGGATAAGCGAACCGTTAATGGATCCCGAAAGCGGAAATTCAGGGGCGTTGTAAGTAAGCGACATATCGAAGCCGCTAACCTTTACGCGGGCTATATTAACGTTTACCCTTATTGTGCTCGATCCAAGCGTCTGGTCATCAAGTCCGGGGGCAGCCTCCTTATAAAACCCGGAAAGCTTCGAGCTAAAGCCATTCTGCCAGTTCCTTAGAAATGTCGCCTCATATAAATTATCCTTTTCAGGAATAGCCGGGGGCGCATTATTGCCGAGGAGGGATGCCACAGAGCCAAGGTTCTCAATGTTTGAGGGCATGAAAAGCCTGTCATAGCTGAGCGAGAAGCTGTTAAACTCATTAATAAATATATTCCATTTTATTCTTGGCGAGAGCTGATACTCATTTTTAACTGATGGAGCATTATGCACGTCGTATCTTAAGCCCAGGTCGAGTCTTGTCCATTCATACGGGTGCCATTCAGTTTCTGCAAATATGCCCGCGTCGTAGCCATGATAGCGGCTATTGCTGCCGAGGCTATGGCCCTCGGCATTAAAAAAGCTGAAATCCTCCTGTCCGAAAGTATCCCCGTAATTAAACCCCGCGGCATATTTGAAATGGTGAGAAAGCCTTTCGTCGTATTTTGCCCTGATGCCAAAAGTTGTAAAGTTCCTGTTCTGCCCTACAACATAGCCAATGGATGAATCGCCATTGAGGTAAGTTTTGTTCTCGTCATTAACATCAGGAATAAAATCAAGCCCCCCTTCACGCACAAATCCCCCGATAAAGAGGTTAGTTTCCCTTTCCGGTTCAGCTGAAACAGTATGAAAGAAAGATAAGGTTTGGAATGCGTTGTAAGAATTCTGGTTATCCAGACGGATTCCCTCTGCGGGGTCATACGGCACCTGAGTCTGTGTTTTACTATAGTTCAGGTTCATAGTAAGATAATCGTTATTGTTAATCAGGTAGTCAAATTTTCCATAAGAAAGGTAGTCCGATCCGCGGTCATGGAAGAGCTCTTCTGAGGGCTGGTCAATTCTTCTGTCGGTCTCCTGGCGCGAAGCCCCTATAAAATAGCCAAGTTTTCCAAAGTGATCACTAAGCGAGATGCTCTGACCATTTGAGTTTAATGCCTTAAAGGCTCCCACGCGGTCACCTGGTAATCCATTGTTTGAAGTCAGATAGCTCCCCATAAAATTGGATAAATCGAGGTGGAATCTGCCTGTGGGAACCTTATTCTGGATGTCCATAAGTCCCGCAAGCTGGCCGCCGTATTCGGCCGGGAATCCCCCGGTATAGAAAGTTACCTTTGAGATAACCTTCGGGTCAACAATTTCATTTAGTCCTCCGAAAACTCCAAGCGGAATCGGTATTCCATCAACCAGATAAGAAAACTCGCCATGCGAGCCCCTGATATGGACCTCTCCTGTAGGGGCCTTAACGGCACCAGAGAGGTTCTGCTGTATAAGCTGAGTCATTGTTCCTGAAGGTGATGCGTGGTATGTCGCTCCCTCAAAAACCTGGCGGCCGCTGATCATGTCAATTGAAGAAGCAGAGTTCTGGATTTTACTCCCCTGAACTACAACTTCGTTCAGCTGCACCGTGCTTTCTGAGAGAAAAAGGCCGTAGCTTTTATGCCGGGGGTCGACCCGGACCGTATCATTAAAGTCGTTATACCCCACATAATGGGTTGAGAGTTGATAGCTTCCGCTTGAAAGGTCACCAAAGACCACTTTCCCAAAAGGGTTCGTTGAGGCAGAAGCAACAATTGTGCTTCCCTCCCTAAGGACGACAACCACGTACTGCAGCGGAGCCTGTGTGTTCCTGTCGAGAACAGTTACAGTATAATTTATAGTTTCATTTTTTGAGGGGCCATTGTTTCCTTTTTCTGCCCACAGGTTAACCTGCAGAAAAAAACTCATAATAAAAGCAACTGGAAGAATATTCTTTATCAGATTGACGGAAAATGACATTATAAGGGCTTTTTCCCGCCTGTTAGAAAAATTTGGTGCATCCATCTTTATTTTCCTTATTTAATTTAAAAAGCAGCTTCTAAGCGCATCATAAACGTGTGCCCGGAAAGAGAAAAGCCTGTTTAATCAGCTCCAGGCTACGTTAAGGGTTAAAGTTAAATTAAAGATGGAGGTGCTCGCAGGGAAAGTGAAGTGAAGATTTCTGTTTGATATCCGGATTCATTTACTGTAATTAAAGAACTTTCAACCGTCATTATATTTGAGACGATTTGACGGAGGGAGGAGATAATTACCGTAGAATATAAGTGGCATACAGGGCAGTTGTCCTCTGAATTACCGGCACTTTTTGAAGAAGATATTTCAGAAGACAGAACTGTTTTACCCGGGTTCAGGCAATTGAATTGATGGAAGTGAGTAATACTCAATGCAATAAAGGACAGGTACCCCAACAGAAATATTGAAGCAAATATCCTCTTTTTTTTATCCATTCTTCCATTCATAATTATATTTTTTTTGGCTGAGTATATAAATACTAAAACACCAGTTTTTGATGAAAGTTCCTTGGCGGCCTAAATATTTTTGGCTACCAGAGCTGCACAGGGACTTATAAGTGCGCCATTTTATATAAATTAACCGGGCATACTTTAGCCAAATTATGGTATTTGAATTCCAGCCTCCTGAGTTTAGATTAATTAATAAATCTAATGGAGTTTGAAAGGAGTTGTAGTTTTGAATGGAACTTAACCTTCAGCCCTCTACAGGTTATAATAAAGGAAGCAGTGTTATTGCTGTACTTGCAATATCAAAAATTCTTATAGTCGTAATCTTTATTATCGACTTATATCTTCCGCTTGGATATGCCGTCTGGATCCTGTACCTTATTCCGCTCATTTTTGTATCCATAAAGCTTCAAAACCCACTCTTCACAAACCTTACACTTGCACTCTGCATAATACTGATAATAGCCGAGTTTTTCTTAAGCCGCACCGCCGGAAGCTTCAGAACAGCAACTTTTAATGCTGTCCTTGGAATTTCAGCTTTCATATTTGTTACATACATACTGAATTACAAAAAGTCGCTTGAAAACAAGCTTATTGAAAGTGAAACACTCTTCAGGCGGACATTTGAGCAGGCAGGAGCAGGTATAGTTCATTTTGATCTGGCCGGACGCTGGATCAGGATGAATGATAAGTACTGCGAAATTGTGGGGCATACACGTGAAGAACTCCAGCAGATGAGCCCTTCGGATATAATACACCCCGAAGACCTTGAAAAGGATCTTAACTGCAGGCTACAACTAATAGCGGGCAAAATAACAGATTTCAAAATAGAGAAAAGATATATACGCAGTGATGCCTCGGTAGCATGGACGATCTTTACATGCACGCTTATGCATGAGGCATCGACAAACAGGGAATTCTTTGTAGGAGTTGTGGAAGACATAACAAGGCGGAAACTTGAGGAAGAAACAGTTAAGTCCAGTGAAGCCCTTCTTAAGCAGATGCTTGCTCTGCTTCCGGTTGGCATAATGTTCTTAAATGAGAAGGGAGAGCTAAAAAGATCCAACCCTAAGGCACGGGAAATCTGGGGATGTGGGAACCGTACAGATTCAGAATGTTTTTCTAATATAAAAGGGTTCCGGCCCGACTCGGGAGAAACTATTGAAGCCGATGAATGGGCTTCCGTTAGGGCTCTTCAAAAAGGAGAAACAATTACAAATGAGCTAATTAATATAGTGTGCCTGGGGGGAGTTCCTAAAACAATTATAAATTCTGCCATGCCTCTTAAGGATGATACAGGAAAAATAATAGGAGCAATAAATGTAATTCAGGATATTACAGCGTTAAAGAAAGCTGAAGAGGAGCTAAGGCTGAGTGAAGATAAATTCCGTACAATTGCTGAAACCATGCCGCTGATTGTGTGGACGGCTGACAGATCAGGTGAGCTTGATTACGCAAACCAGTGGGGGCTGGATTTTACGGGAATGGGAGTGGTGGAAGTAAAAGGCTGGGGATGGCTTAAAATGCTGCACCCGAATGATCTTCCCCATGCAGAAGAGAAATGGAGAGAATCCCTCCGGACGGGAAAAATTTTTGAAGACACAGCTCTCTTCAGAAGGCACGACGGTCATTACCGCTGGTTTTTAACGCGTGCCGTTCCTCTGAAGGACAATAAAGGAAAAATCGTAAAATGGTTCGGGACTTCAACAGACATCCATGAGCAGAAGAAGGCTGTTGAAAGGCTCCAGGAAGTTATGAAAGAGCTTGAAAGGTCGAACAATGAGCTTGAGCAGTTTGCCTATGTAGCCAGCCACGATATGAAGGAACCACTCAGAATGATTTCGAGCTACTTGCAGCTGCTTTCAAAAAACTACAAGGGCAAGCTGGATGAAGATGCAGACGATTTTATAAGTTACGCGGTTGACGGGGCGCTGAGGATGAGCACACTGATAAATGACCTCCTGTTATATTCAAGGGTCTCATCAAAAGGAAGGGAGTTCACCTCTGTTAACCTGCCAGAGGTTGTTGAAGATGTCCTGGGGGATCTGGAGGTGCTTATAAATGAAAGCAAAGCAGTAATAACCTACAATGATCTTCCTACTGTAAAGGCGGACATTTTGCAGATGAAGCAGCTTTTCCAAAACCTGATTCAGAACGCACTGAAGTTCAGAAAAAGCGAAGGCATTAAAGTGGATATAATCTCAGAAAGAATGGGACCCGAATGGCTGATAACAGTAAGGGATAACGGCATTGGCATCGATCCCCAGTATTATGAGAGGATTTTTGTAATATTCCAGAGGCTGCACGAAAGAGACAAGTACTCAGGCACAGGAATAGGCCTGGCCCTGTGCAAAAAGATAGTTGAACGCCATGGCGGCAGAATATGGGTGGAATCGGAGCCCGGCAAAGGATCCAGTTTTTATTTTACTCTTCCAGCCTGAGTTTCAGGGCATCTCTTAAAATCAAAAGGTCATTTATTCAGAAGCTCTGAAATAACCCGTTTAAACTATTATGACTTTGTATGCGACCAGTTTGAATGCGCAAGCTTCCATTGGCCGTCAACCTGGTGATAGACCTCAGTTGTATTCCACCTGTTCTTCTCCCCATTTTCAAAATAGCCTATGAAGTTGAATGTAAGCACTGCCGTGTCGCCATAGAGCTGGACATTGGGATTTACAAGTTCATAGCGGGGGAAACTGAAAGTATACCTGAAAGACGCATAGAAGTCGCGAAATTCTTTTAAGCCCGTTACACGGCATTCTATGTATGGATCGAAGTAAGTAATATCGTCAGAAGCGATTTCAACAAACCCGAATGTGTCGCCGGTCTTCCAGCGGTCGAGTGCTTCTTTTTCGATATTGATAATAATTTCTTCAGTACACTCACCCGGTCTGGCCATAGTAATACTCCTTTGTTATTGAGCGGATTATTTATAACGCATGAATTTGAAGTAAAGCGCACCACTAAATTAATAACTTATTTACTCTGCATCAATCAGCTTTTCAAAAGAAATTCCATCACCCTGCTGTCATAAAATTGCGGGTTTGCTATCTGCATAGAATGAGATGAAGCAGGAACAACCGTAAGTTCGCTTTCAGGCAGGAGGCGCTGGAGTTCATCAATTATGAGGTGAAACATCCGGGGGCTTCTTTCCCCTTTCAGGAGAAGTACCGGGCACTTCACGGTATTTATTTCATCGCGGGTAATAAAAGGCATATAGCCTGGCGCCAGTGTCTCGGCCTTCATCTCCGGGGCGTTGTCGAGCATCATTTGTTTTGCCTTTGGAGAGAGCCTTTGAAACGTTCCGGGTCCCATCACGCCGTCGATAAAGAATTTCACGCCCTCTTCCATATCCCCTTCAGAAAAAGCCTTTCTGGCAGGTTCAAATGCATTCTGCGCAAAATCTCTTAGTAATTCACGCCCGCCCTGAAGATCATTTAGCCAGGGGATCATCGGGGGTTCACCCAAGACAAGGCTTCTGGCCGTTCCGGGGTGGCGGGTTTCCAGGTACAAAGAAACATATGCTCCATAGGACGTGCCCACAAGGTGCACAGGGGCAATTCCAAGAGCCGTAATGAAAGTATAAAGGTCATCCGAATGAAGTGAAACTGAATAATCCAGTCCGTCTCCCGCCCATTTATTCGGGTAATGATATCTTCTGCTGTAGGAGATAACGCGGAAATGTTTTGAAAAGTCGTCCATCTGAAAATTCCACGTACGGAAATCCCCCACGCTTCCATGGACTAAAATTACCGGAATGCCCTCCCCTTCTTCCATATAGGTGAGCTCTGTGCCGTTTACTTGAATGCTTTTAATGTTCTGAATTTCATCCATCTTCTTCTCCGGGATAGTTATCAATTAAAAATTAAAAATTAAAAATTAAAAAGTGAAGAAGGGGAAAGAAATTGTGAGGGCAAAACAGATCCAGCGGCTTTATCCCAATTTTGGATGAGTAATGGGAATAAAGCCGTTTGAATTTTTTCAGAAAACGGGATGCAGACTTGAATAATAATTATTTATCTCTTTCGTCCAGAATGGCCAGAAGCTCACCGTAGACGTGGTTTTCCAGGTCCTGCGCAACCTCGAGCTGGTTTTTAATTATATCCTGGATAGGGCGCTTTGAAATTTCCTCCAGATGGTTTCTCATATACACAATCTGAGCCATCCTTTTTTTAGGCAGGATCTGTTTGTCAATAAAATCGTTGAATTCCCTAATGGTTCTCTGTAATGACTCCCTGATGAAAACATCCTGGTTCGGGGGAACCATGGCGGAATCCTCAGGGGATTCAAAGGTTTTGTGAGCTCTTACAGAATTAAGCAGGAATTCCCTCTGCTCATCTTTATAGGAATTCGGGACAAAAGACATTGGGCTGATAGCACTTTGCAGGTCATCCACATTCTGCAGCAGCACTCTAATGCTTTCTTTCTGATACGCATTCATAAGGCCTCCATAATATTATAAGTTTCATTATGGTGTTACTTGATTCACCTTTATCGTAAAAACAGAGACAGCACCCCTTGTGCCCAAAACAACTTAGCAAGACCCTGTTTTTCTTACAAGGCATTAAAACAGTAACCATGTTATTGGAAATATTGACTCTGAAAGTTTATTGTCATAAGTTTTCAGAGGACCTGCAGCAGGTATTCCTTTAATTCTGTCATTATTTTCTTGTTTAATAAATCCGGAGTTCAAATGCCACAGATTAAGGTTCTTCTTCCATTGGTATTATTTATTCTTACAGTATCAGCATGCGCGCAGGACAAGGCAATAAAACTCCCGCCGCCTCAAAAAGAGATCGGGAAGCCTTTAATGCAGGCTTTAAGCCTAAGGCAATCAACGCGCACATTCAGTCCACAGGCTCTTTCAATGCAGGACATGTCAAACCTGCTGTGGGCTGCTTTCGGCATCAACAGAAGCGAATCGGGAAAAAGGACGGCTCCTTCGGCCAGGAACTGGCAGGAAATAGACGTTTATGCCGCAACAAAAGACGGGATGTTTCTTTATAACGCGAAGGATCACTCACTCCTTAAAGTCTCTACTGAAGATCTGAGGCCGCTTACAGGAAAGCAGGATTTTGTAAAGGACGCTCCGCTTGACCTGGTTTTTGTAGCCGACATGTCGAAGACGGGAGATTCCTCGAGCGACGACAGTATGTTATATACCGGTGCCGACTGCGGCTTTATAGCGCAGAATGTGTACCTTTACTGCGCTTCTGAGGGTCTGGCTGTTGTAGTTCGCGGCATGGTGGACAGAGAGGCTCTTTCAAAGAAGCTGAACTTAAAGCCGGAGCAGAAGATTCTTCTTTCGCAGTCGGTGGGATACATGAAGAAGTAGTTTTAATGGATACCGGAGTCATGCCGTCAGGAAATGGTTCCTGACGGCATGATCAGGAAATGGTTCCTGATGGCATGGGAAAATTGTTTATTTCAGCGGTATTATTTCCGGTTCGATTTTTCCGTTTTCAATTCTGAGGAGGCCGGCTGTTATAGGGAGGCGGAAGCGCTGGGGGCCCGCGCTGCCGGGATTGAAATATAAAACCCCGTTTTCATTTTTAATTAAGGCTTTATGTGAGTGCCCGTAGATCACTACGTCAATATTGTTTTCAGCTGGCTCTATCGTGAGGTCCGCAATATTGTGCAGCACTAAAATTTTCTTATTCTCAACCGTAACATACTCTCTTTCTTTCAGATTATCGGCCCAGTAATC
>JBLMYS010000192.1:0-11545 GCA_050258415.1 Acidobacteriota bacterium
ATTCGCAGCTCCTATGTTTTCCTCCAGCCTGTGAAGTTTGGTTGTTCCCGGAATCGGCACAATCCATGGCTTCTGCGCTAAGATCCACGCAAGCGCAATCTGTGCCGGAGTGGCTTTTTTCTTTTCTGCTATCCGTGAAATAAGGTCGACAAGAGCATAATTGGCTTTCATGTTTTCAGGGCTGAATCTTGGGACAGAGGCTCTGAAATCAGTTTTGTCAAACTCTGTATTTTCATTAATCTTTCCTGTCAGAAAACCCTTCCCCAAGGGACTGAAAGGCACAAAGCCAATGCCCAGCTCTTCAAGGACAGGAAGAATCTCTTCTTCAGGCTCCCTCCAGAAGAGTGAATACTCACTCTGAAGTGCGGTAACAGGCTGAATGGCATGAGCACGGCGTATATTTTTAACCCCTGCCTCAGACATACCGAAATGCCTGACTTTGCCTTCATTAATTAAATCCTTTACTGCTCCGGCAACTTCTTCAATCGGAATCTGAGGATCAATTCTGTGCTGATAGAAAAGGTCAATATAGTCTGTTTTTAGTCTTTTTAATGATCCTTCAGCAACTTTTCTTATCTGTTCAGGCCTGCTGTTAAGCCCCGGCTTCTGGACCCCGGTTTCCGGATCAATGTCAAACCCGAATTTTGTAGCTATTACAACATTGCTGCGAAATGGCTTCAGGGCTTCACCAACAAGTTCCTCATTTGTATGAGGGCCATAAACCTGTGCTGTATCAAAGAAAGTAACACTCAGATCAACTGCTTTTCTTATCAGATTGATCATTTCCTTTGTGTCTGCTGCCGGGCCAAGCCCAAAACTCATTCCCATGCATCCAAGTCCAATGGCTGACACTTCAAGCCCGCTTTTGCCTAATTTACGTTTTATCATAACTCATTCCTTTCATCAATTAAGTTTATTTCTTTTACTACAGTAATATATACACGTAGTAAATAAGCAAGCGTATACAAAAGTCGGAAATAGTTATACATTTTTACGGATTGCACAAAGGACATTTTCGGGATAGGGCTTTCAAAATACGAGTAATCTGGTTTGATTTGCACAGGTTGGATCATAAACAGGTTAACAGTAGGATTGCACTGCTACAATTGCTGTAAACTATTATTGCATAACTACTTACAAGGCCTGGAATATGCCTCATAATCAGAGGGTCGGTGGTTCAAGCCCATCTGGGCCCACAAGAAAGCCTCAAATTCCGAAGGGATTTGGGGCTTTTTCTTTAAAGTCTATGAAGAAATGCGTTAAGATTGGATTGCAGCTTATTAAAGACTGTCGAAATATTTGCTATTCCTCCCTGCATTTGCTCCCACTCCATCTGAAATCCATAACCATGGAAGAAAACGTGTCTGAACCTTCTGTATGGAGCCATAAGGGCAGGAAGCTCATTATTAAACAGTTCAGGTAACGGCAGTTTTGGAGGATAACAAAATCTTTTGAACAGTTCAATATGCCAATTCTCCCCAGAGGGTATATCTAAATTATAAAATTTCGTAATACGTTTTAATAAGTTCTCTATCCCATTATAGAACTGGGCAAGAAATGCCCCTGCGGCAGTTTTTTCACGCACATTGGGTTCTTTATCACCAACATCTTTTGCCAGTTCCAAAAGTTCTGTCACTATCTGCTCGATCGCTTCCAGTTCAATGGATATCTCTTCCCTTAGTTCATCCTTGGTCATAAAAGAACCCGTCCATAATTTTCAATATGTCTGGTAAACCGGGAAGACGGACTTAGAGAAACCACATCCAGCGGAACGTTCAGTTCCTCCTCCATTTTACCTGCAAACTCAAATATTCTCCAGCCTTTTATGCCATCAAGAGCGATGTCTATATCATGCGCCGTCTCAGGAGCTGTGACAGCACTGCCAAACATAATTATCCTGGTCGCACCGTAGCGTTTAGCTTCAGTAACTATCCTGTCAATTATTTCTTTAGTGATGTTCATTTCAAACTCCCTGTTTAACTAACGGCAATATCCAAATTTTCACTATAAATATTCTACATCTGTACGAATATAACTATTTTTCGAATCATTTTGAATAATTGCATGCGCAAAATAATTCTCTGTAATTAATTCAGGTCCTTATAAAATGATACTTTACGGCATCCTCTACTTTAACTTCTCCAGAAATTTTTTATATTGCTCCCGCGAAGGATTTTTATTAATCGCTTTAATAGCATACTCTTTTGATTTTTCAATATTATTAAGGAATGAATACAAATTTGCTATCCTGAAATAAATCCTTCCTTCTGAATTATAATTTTCTTCTTCAGCTAGGTTCAGATAGTATTCAATAGCCTTTGTAAAATCCCCTCTTTCAGAATATTTTATTGCGAGCTGCTCTTTTAATTCTTTTTCTTTTTTAAGTAATTCATCAAAAGTATTTATATTATTCGTGTAATCCTTAATCTTCTGAAAGTATTCCTCTTTCGGACCTAATCCGATTAATCTATCCAGTTCCTTTTTATCGGATGTTAACAAAATTATGGTTGGGTATGCATCCTGCAGATTTAATTCTTTTCCTATCTTTCTGCCATAATCTGTTTCAGCATTTATTTTTAAACAGATATAGTATTCATTTAAATATTTACCGATCGCGGAATCCCCAAAAATATGTTTATCCAGTTCTTTGCAGGGAATACACCAGTCCGTATAGAAATCAATGAGAATTTTTTTATTCTCAGCTCTGGCTAACTTCTGAGCTTCATCAAGTGTTTTAACCGGGAACTTAACTTCAGCAAATAAAAAGGGAGTAATGAATAAAAGCAGAATAAATGATTTTTTCATGATCATTACCTTTTAATGTTATATGGATGTTGCTAAGATATAATTTAATTTTTATTTGCGGAAATTATTAGCATCATGGGACGGCGGAATTCTTCCCTCATGGCTTCATTCTTCTTTAACATTTCCTGCGACGGCAATGGCTCAATTACTTTTTTTATTATAAATCCATTACTTATCAGAGAATTAATATACGTCGTTAATGTCCTGTGATACTTTGTAATTTTCTGACCTAAAAATGTAGCTTCCCTGCTCCCCTCGATAAAATAATTATCTACAGGCCAGTGAGTTTTATTCCCTTTCTCATCATATATCCAGTCCTGATTTCCAAAGGCCGTAAAAATTGGATGTTCAACAGAAAACACCAGGTCACCCTTGTGCTTTAACATCTTATACAATTTTGCACATACCGGTTCAAATGATTTTATGTAATGAAATGCCAATGAGCTGATAATAACGTCAAAGCTTTCTTTTTCAAAGCTGATGTCTTCAATTGATCCTCTCAAAAAACTAATCCGCTCGTCATCTGTACGCTCTTTCGCTTCCTTTAACATCTTTTCTGAAAGGTCTATTCCAATTGCGGACCGGGCCCCCTGTTCCATAGCATACCTGCAGTGCCACCCATAGCCGCACCCTAAATCCAAAACCGACTTGCCTTTCATATCCGGCAATAATTTTTGAAATTCGTGCCATTCTCCCGCAGATTCTAAACCATTAAGAGAACGTGGCATCTTGCTATACTGACTAAAAAAGTCATTGTCATCATATTTATTTTCTTTCAATTACATCCCTTAGGTCAATTTTGACTTTTTGTTTTTAAATATTAAAGAGCTGCTCGAATATAACCATTTTTTGAATTCCTTTGTATGAGATTTCTAAATCTTTATTCCTGTTGATATTGTCTTTTAATTGAGGCTATAGTGTTTTCCTGCAATAACACAACCTTAAATAGTCCCCTTACGGCATCAGGAGTGTTTTTATTGCACGGCGCTCATCCATCGCCCTGTAGCCTTCAGCCACCTGAGAGAGCGGCAGCTTAAGATCAAATACCCTGCCCGGATTGATCTTCCCTTCTAATACCAGCCTTATCAGATCGGGCAGATAATTTCTGACCGGTGCCGGCCCCCCATGCAGATGCACATGAGAGAAAAAAAGGTAATCCCCCTTGAGCGAAACACCATGCGGTACACCCACAAAACTTGTGTATCCGCCGGGACGCGTGGAGTTTATGGCCTGCATCATCGATTTCTGCGTGCCGACACACTCCAGGACTGAATCGGCCCCTATACCTTTTGTCATCTCCTTTATTCGCAAGACCCCCTCATCCCCTCTTTCAGCCACAACGTCCGTAGCCCCGAATTCACGCGCAAGTTTCTGACGCCCCTCATGGCGGCTCATAATAATAATTCGCTCTGCTCCCATCTGTTTTGCCGATAGTACGCCAAGCAGCCCAACGGCGCCGTCACCTACAACAACAACCGTCTTGCCCTGCTTTACTTCTGCCGCATTGGCGGCAAACCAGCCTGTGCCCATAACGTCAGAAAGCGCAAGCATGTCCGGAAGCATTCCATCAGGAGGAATTTCCTGTGTTGAAACCAGTGTGCCGTCGGCAAGCGGCACTCTCAAGAATGGCGCCTGAGCGCCACCGACAGGCTCCCTCTGCACACATGAGGTCTGGTAACCATAATGGCAGTTGGGGCATGTATTGTCGGAAGCAAAGAATGAACCGATAACAAATTGTCCCTTCCTGACCGATTTAACCTCGCTTCCAACCTCCTCCACAATGCCGCAGTACTCGTGGCCAAATGGCGTAGGCTTTGTTACAGGACTAATGCCCCTGTAGGGCCACAGGTCGGATCCGCATATGCACGTAGCCGACATCCTTATAATGGCATCTGTGGGTTTTAATATTTTCGGGTCCTCAAGCTCCTCATAACGCACGTCACGGGTGCCGTAAAGAACTGTTGCTTTCATTATTTATCCTTCCTTTTGTTTTTAATTTAACCCGGAGCCATGATCTTCAAACAAAATCTATTTCCTTATTATGGATCAGATCCTCTTTACTTTATACTTTAACTATTCTTACGTCTATGGTAGAAGACATATGACAGATTACATATGGTTCATTCATTGGTTTATTCCCTTATATAAATATTTACATATAATAAATTTACGAATCTATTCAATTATTGACCTGGGATGCATGAGTAAGGGCACATTGTGATAAAATTATTCCCGGCACTAAAAGAAAGGAAATACCCTGAGAATTTCTGCAAAAAAGAAGCACACCCTGTTATTTTCCTCTGTTTTTTCTTATTATCTATCTACCGGACTATTTAAAATGTAATGAAAGAATGACATAGGTCTATGCGTGATTATTATAATAAACTAGAAGACTTTTGGCAAAAAACTGCTTTTAGCTTTTTTGTAATTGCAGTCATTTTTATACTTGACTCACTTACGCCGCGCGGATTTGCAACCTGGATCTTATATATGGTGCCAATCTCCATAGTTCCATATAAGACAATCGATAAAACCCGTATTTACCTCATATCCTCCATTATTACTGTTCTCATCTGGTCAGGTTTTTACATAAAGTCTCCCGGAACTATTGCACCTCAGGCTGCTTTGATAAACAGAGGGTTTTTCACTGTGGTTCTTTGGATAATTACCTACGTACAGGTTCAACGCTCAAAAGCACATAAAAACCTGTTAAAATCTGAAGAGGAATTGCGCAGAAGCGAGGAACGCTTCCGCATTGCACAGGAGGTTTCACCAGACGGATTTGTAACTTTCATCCCGAAGCTCGATGCGCAGGGAGAGTTGACAGACTTCATTTTCACATTTGAAAACGAAGCCGCTGCAAAAATGAATGGCACCAGGCCAAATGAAGTTATTGGCCACGGCCTGCTGGAACTCTTCCCCGGCCATAAGCATACTCAGTTCTTCCAGGCATACAAGGAGGTTTATGAAACAAAGAGAACAGTTGAGTTCATAGATCATTACAAGGGAGAGACTTTCAAAGATGACATATGGTTCCGCGTGCTTGCTGTGCCGACTTCTGAAGGCATCGCAATAAATGCGCAGGATATAACTGAACAGAAAAAATCCGAAAAAGCTCTCATGCAAGGCCGTGTAAAGCTTATTGAAGCTCAAAGGATTGCCCACATCGGAAGCTATACACTATACTATGATAACAATACGGTTGAGTACTCAGAGGAATTATTCAGAATTTTCGGGTGGGATCCCCTTACTAAGAATGTAACCTATGATGACATAATGAAAAGCATCCATCCTGATGACTATGAGTTTGTATCCAGAACCATTAAAAATTCAATTGAACAGAAAAGCTCAATTGAATTTGATTACAGGATTGTAACTCCGGATGGAGAGGTAAAATACCTTCACACCAGGCGTGATCCTGTCTTTAATGATGAGGGAAAACTTATCGGCGCCTTCGGCACTTCAATGGACATTACTCAAAGAAAACTCCAGGAATTAAAACTTGAAGAAGTCCTAAACAAAATCCAGGGAAGCGAATCAAGACTCCTTGAGGCACAAAGACTTGCTCACGTCGGAAGCTGGGAGCTTGACTTGATTACCGGCAAACGCGAATGGACAGAAGAGACATTCAATATTTTCGAGTTTGACCTTGAGCAGGGAGCACCTCCCATGGATAAGGTTATTAAGTCATTCCATCCCGAAGACAGGCCCTGGGTTACTGAAAAAATTATGGAGGGATTAAATAAAAATATTCCTGTCAGCTTTGAGGCCCGACTGCTGCTGCCTGAAAATAAAATTAAATATGTCAAATATATAGCCCGGCCGGTTTATAACGAGTCGGGACGGCTTATTAAAAGGGTGGGCGCTGTAGCTGACATAACAGAACTAAAATTTCAGCAGGTAAAATTAGAAGAAACTCTGGAACAACTGCAAAGAAGTGAGGCGCAGCTCCTTGAGGCACAGAAGCTTGCGCGCCTGGGCAATTATTCCATCGATTTTAAGAACGGTGGTAAAATGCAATGGTCCGATGAAATGTACAATATCTGGGAGCTCGATAAAAGTAAACCCTTACCACCTGTCGATGAAGTCTGGAAAAGAGTTCATCCTGATGACCTGGAAGAATTAAATAGAATGCTTTACAATCAGTTACCCGGAGGTGAGAAAGTTGAAACGGATTTCCGTATTTTATTCCCGGAAGGCAGAGTAAAGTTTGTCCATTTAATTACAAGAGTCATTTTTGATGAGAATGGCACCCTTTTAAGGCGTGAAGGCATTGAAATGGACATAACAGAAAGAAAAATGGCGCAGTTGGAACTGGAAAGAACATTAGAAAAGCTGGAAAGGTCAAATAAGGAATTAGAGCAGTTCGCCTATATTGCTTCACACGACCTGCAGGAACCCTTGAGAATGGTCGCAAGCTATATGGGACTTCTGGAAAAAAAATACGGCCCTGAGCTGGATGAAAAGGCAAAGGAATTTATAGAGTATGCTGTCGACGGCGCCAGGAGAATGTCAGGACTTATCAATGATCTTTTGACATACTCAAGAATTACAACCAGGGCCAGGGAATTTACAGAGGTTGACCTAAATAAAACCTTCAGCGATGTAACGCACGACCTTCAGATTCTTATTCAGGAAAAAGACGCCAGGATTTATTCCTCAAAGCTTCCTGTCATAAAGGCGGATCCCGTTCAGATGCATCAGCTCCTGCAGAACATAATTGGCAATGCCATCAAGTTCCATGGTGAAAGGACTCCTGTTGTCAATATCAGTGCTGAAAGGAAAAAAATTGGCTGGCTATTTTCAATTAGTGACAACGGGATCGGCATAGACCCGGAGTCATTTGAAAGGATTTTCCAGGTGTTCCAGAGGCTGCACGAAATGGGCAAATATCCCGGAACCGGAATTGGCCTGGCAATCTGCCAAAAGATTGTCGAGCGTCACGGAGGACGAATCTGGGTTGAATCAAAAGCGGGAGAAGGAACGACATTTCACTTTACTATTCCGGAACATTTCAACTAGTCATTTAATCCTTTCCCGCTTAGAATCTGCGGAATGGATTTTTCTACCCTGTCAAGCCTTGTTTTGGACTGTTTTGGCGAAGAGAAATAAAGCAGGTATGCTCTCTGCCGGCCCGGCGTTAATTGTTCAAAGGCGGCTTTAAGTTCTGGCATTTCATTTAATTTATCCTGAAACTCTTCCGCAACAGGGTATTCCTTTGTCTTTTTAGGCTCCACCTTCAGCCCCGCTTTTTCCACCTCAACGGCTTCATAGATATAGGATTTCAGGTCTTTCTCCAGTTCATTTATTTCGCTGAGACTTGTAAAACGCACCTGGCGGCTCGACTGTACGTTTTCCGTCTGGCGGATCAGAATGCCTTCGGGATCACTTAATAATGCCCCCTTAAAAAACAGAATTGCGCAGTACTCCTTAAAGCCATGGATAAGAACCACGTTGTTATTTTGTAATGTATAGCAGGGAGTGCCCCACTTGAAATCCTCTCTAAGCCCGCAGCTAAGAATAATAGATCTCAGCTTCTCAAATTCCTTCTGCCACTTTTGTGTTTTACTTAATAACTCATCTACTTTAGGGTTCATTTCATTCATTAACTGATCCTTTCGAATATTTTTTTATCTGCCGCGCACACTGATTAGAAGGTCAAAGTTTTTCATAGAAGATACAGAATCCTATTTTCAAATTCAATCAGGCATAAATATTCGAAAAAGGGTTCATCTGTAGAAATTAACCACAATATTTATAGATACCGGAAACTATAATTCGAAATTGTAGTTATATTTATTTTTGTAATACCATTCCAGATACTGATGCGCAACGGAATAATCTTCTTTGGTGTATCCTGTTAAAAACTCCTTCGCCTTAGCTTTTTCCTCATCAGTCCCAAGCCAGAACAATCCTACATAATCAAAGTAGTTCATATGGACCTGTGTTTTTTTCCATAAGTCATTCTCCCATATTTCCAGCGGGGGAACTCCGGATGAATATAACATTGCGGACATCCCGATGCAATAAAGCATAAACCTGAACCCATCGTCTTCAGGATTATTCTTTAAGTATGAATACAACTCTTTGGGCAATTCTTCCTTAATAATTCTGTTGTGATAAAATTCATTTCTTGTTGAATCAAGATATGCACTATATTCCGGAATTGAATTAAAGTTTCTTCCTGTAATCAGATTAATGGATTGGAGCAGCTGTGCGACCAAAGGATTTTTATTTTCCTTAGGCTGGAGTGACAGACTTTTGTTGTATTTTCTGCTATACTCATCGAATTTCAAGAGCATGCTGTTGTTTCTAAAAAGTGTGTTTCTTGAAAATACATTTCTGATAAAATGCGGCCCAACCAGGCCATCGTGCTTTACGATCAAAAAATTAACATTTAGTTTTTTGTACCCCACCTGATTTAATAAAGTTGTATCACCTTTTTCTAAAAGAAAATTCTTGTCCTTAAAAAAAGACAAGTCATTTCTGCTTTCAAAAAAAGAATCGTAAACCAATGTTTGATCAATCGTAACAAATTTTTCTTTAAGATCTCTTTTTAAATAATAAGCAAAGCAATGCCCTTTCCCGTAAAAGTCAGTCGGAAAAGTATTTTGGAAATATTCATCTGATAAATGAGCATGGCCGTAATTAATTAAAATGCTTTCATCCGGATTTGATTTTATGTATGAACTCATATTCTCATAAAGCAGGCTGTCTCTTTCTGTGCCGGTAAATTTACTTCTTTCTTCATTACTTTTCTTAAAGAACCATTCGTCTTCGTATCTTTCATCTATTTCAAATCCGGCAATTTTAAGGTGGTTTCCGGTTGATTCAATTTCTTTTTTAAGCTCGCTAAGTTTGGAGAAGAGGTATAAGTCTTCCAGGCTGTAAATTAAACTGAACTTTTCTACAAATGGGTTCAGGTCATTTTTTTCAATACATTTTTGAATTAACTTGACGGTGGAAGGGCTTTTTTCAATTATCAGTGTAAGGGTTTTATTGTGAAGTTTTTCTTTTTTGGCTATATTTTTCCAGCTTTTAATAACATTCAGGAAAGTTATGTGGGGGAACAGATTGTAGTGGTCAACCGCGCCGTTTTCACCGATCATTACAATTTTATTTTGATGTATTTGGGAAGCCACAAACCCATACGGATCAGTATTGTATTGCTTTTCCTCTCCTTTAAGATTCACATAATTTTGGGCCCAGAACACAGAAAGGATAATGAATACGACCGGGAAATTTCGTCTTAGATACATAGATGACCCCTTCTCTATTTGGAGAAACTGTTTATAATATACTGGAAGATCAATCCTGTAAGAATTGCTATTGAAAAGCTTAAGAGTGTACCTATTATGATGTATTCGGTTTTCTTGTGCTGGGAATTTTCTTTTAAGTCACCAAAACGGAAGACAGATTTAGCCGCAAGCAAAAACCCCACTCCGCTGAACTGATTAATGATGATAAAAGTAAAAATCAGCACACGTTCGAAAATGCCTATCCATTTGCCTGCAAATTTAAGTCCTGGAGCCTCCGGTTCATCCATACTCAGAAGCTCATTGCTCCATCTTTGTGTAATTTTCCCTATTAATACCGAAGAAGGATTTGTCAGTAAAATGTAAGCCAGCAGGAGCCACCAGAATTTAATATTGCTTAAAGCAGTTGCAATACCCGGAAAAAAGAGTTGGAACTGACGGGTAAAAGCAAGCCACAGTAAAACAAGAACAATCAAATGCATCAGCTGGTCAGCTAAGAATATCCAAAGGTCGAGTTTTACTATCTTCCCCCTGATATATCCGGTTTTTAATATGATGCTTTTAGCAGCATCAATCAGAAAATGAGAGGCTGCCACAAGCAGGATTAACTTCCAGTAATCAAAGGACCAAAGGAATATAAAAAGCGACAGCAGTGTAATCAGGATATGAGCATAGAAATACCACGTTTTTATCCCGCGCTCATCCTTTGATGCAGCCATGGCTGAGGACTGGAGAATATAATCCGATACAAAATGTGCGACTAAAACGCGCACCAGCAATTCATAATTCAGAGTATCCTCCGGATGTAATATTACCGGTAATTAATTGTTCGAACCTGCCAATGAACAGATTTATGCTTTTCATATTACCAATAACAACCAGGCGTTTACGAAGCGCGGGCTGTGAGATATTAAATCTTCCGGCTAACTCACTTTGATTTTCATTATACATCAGGTGATAAAACACGGCTTCAGCCGTACTCGGGGTCCAGCGGTCAATTACCGCGTCGGCAAGTCTGCATGATACTTCAAGTTCCTGGTTAACTTCAGGCCATGGGGTAATCACTCCCAGTCGATCATTATCTTTTTGAAGTCTGTCGAAAAGGTGTCCGGAATTTTCAAAGGCCTCGCCCTGTGATTCGGTCACTTTTCTATTAGTACTTCTAACTTTTCCAATACCTATAGCGATGCGGGCATCGGTAAAGGCGTTGAGGATCGGTTTTTCTGTTTTCCTGCTCCCTTTTGCTGGCGGAAGAGGCAAATAAGATCTAAGGCGGGCTCTGAGTATTAAGGCGATTAAAAGAGCCTTTTCAGCTTTAGGAACTATTGCCTGAAAACTATCTCCGCGGAATATTTCAAACTGCCCCTGTTGATCCAGAAAGCGTTTATTGATCTCGTCAAATGTATCCTTTAACGAATGGATTATAGCATCCATAGCGTTATGTTCCAGTCTGCGTGACTTAACCAGGTCGCCAGTTATTACGG
>JBLMYS010000193.1:0-19140 GCA_050258415.1 Acidobacteriota bacterium
ACCATACACATTCAAAAAACCCGCTTGCGTCACGCATCTTTACTTTCAGAATCTCTTTTTTACCATAACGGATCTTCTCCTTATCAAGCACCTGCCCTATTATGGTAACCTCTCCTTCGTAACCGTTTACAAGATGCCCATAAACCTTTGCGGCGTTCAATGTGGTGGAACGGTCCAGGTACTTGGTAGGGAAGTAGTACATCATCTGCCTTATGGTCTCTATACCCACTTTGGCAAATGATTCAGCCCTCTTTGGTCCTACGGATTTAATGAACTTTACAGAATGTTCTAATGTATTTGTATTCAGGTTATTCATGATTTTCAAAAATAAGTCATAAGAAATGAACATGCAAATTCAATAAATTGCGGCCTAAGAATCCTTTACAAAATGATTTATGACTATTAATTTCATATTTTTAGTGCTTAAATCTTAATCTTTCCACAGAGAGAGGTATTTTAATGTTTTTTTTCAACAAGTACAGGAAGACATTTCTTCTTATAATTGGTATTGTCTCTATATCATTCTTTGCTGCTAAGGCCGTGCCCGAAAAACCACTGCCTGAAATAGGCATGCCCGACCTCGACGAAGGGATGTACCCCTTAAGCGAAATCCGGAACATCGCATTAAAACAGGCCGGTCTTAGGATCAATCCCTTGGAAGTCTATAACCCAAATGGCATCAGCCTTGTAGATGCACTGGTAAATGTTGGAGGCTGCACCGGAAGCTTTATCTCCGACGAGGGCCTTATTATTACTAACCACCACTGCGTCTTTGGAGCGCTGCAGGCCGCCAGTACACTAGAACACGACTATATTGAAAATGGTTTCAAAGCCTCTTCAAAGCAAGAGGAGATTGAGGCCAAAGGACTCAGCTGCCGTATTACAGATTCATACGAAGACGTTTCCGCGAAAATCCTCAAAGCAGCCGGGGGAATTACAGACCCGGCTGAAAGATCCAGAGCTATGGAAAAGAAAAGAATTGAGCTGGTAAAAGAAGCTGAAAGCAAGGATAAATCCATACGCGCTGAAGTCTCTGAAATGTTTGAAGGACAGACATATGTCCTCTTCAAGTATCGCCTCATACGCGACGTAAGAATAGTCTACGTGCCCCCTCGCTCTATTGGCGAGTTCGGAGGAGAATCGGATAACTGGGTATGGCCCCGCCATACGGGCGACTTTTCTTTCGTTAGAGCATATGTTGCAAAGGACGGGTCTCCGGCACCATACTCAAAGGACAACGTTCCATTTAAACCGAAAAAATTCCTGAAGGTTAACCCTAACGGCGTTAACGAGGAAGACTTCGTATTTATTCTCGGTTACCCGGGCAGGACTTTCCGCCATAAGCCCGCTGATTTCCTGGAGTTCCAGGAAAAATACCAGCTCCCTTATATCTCTGAACTCTACGACTTCCAGATTTCTACAATGGAAAAAATGGGAGAAAATAACCACGAACTTGCAATCCGCTTTGCTTCAAGAATTAAGGGACTTGCAAACGTGACTAAGAACTATAAAGGCAAACTCAAAGGACTCAGATCACTTTCACTCGTAGATAAAAAACGCCGGGAAGAAAAAGATCTTCAGGCATTTATCGACAGTGACCCTTCGCTTAAAGCACAGTATGGAAATGTGCTTCCTGAAACCGAAAAGGCTTATAAGAGCATGTTCAAAACCGCTAAACGCGACCTATGGATGGGACAGATATACAGAACTTCAACACTCCTCAGACTCGCCGATTTGGCTATAGACTATGCAATGGATCAAAAAAAGCCTGAAAGCGAAAGAAAGCAGGCTTATCTTAATATGCCTGAACTGAAGAAAAATATTTCCGTTATCTACGGCACATTCGGCCTTGAAGCGGATAAGATCTTCTTAAAAAGAATGCTGCAGGATGCCTCTGAGTTTCCTGAAGAATCCGGAATAAGCTCTGTCGAAAAAATAATTAACGGGAAAGACAAAGCTAAGGCTATTGATGAGTATATTGAACAGGCCTTTAAGGATAATAAACTTTCCGATCAGGAATACTTCCTGAAGCTTCTTACTAAAAACTATGACGAGATTGTATCATTAAATAATCCTCTCATTACTCTGGCTTTAGACTTAAGAAAAGAAGCTTCCTCTTATGAGGATTCAAAAAGAGCGCTCGAGGGAACACTTGATGAACTCTCGGCTAGACTCATCGAAGTAAAAAGACTCTGGCAGAAAAAATCATTTATTCCTGATGCAAACTCTACGCTCAGGCTTACCTACGGACACGTCAGGGGATATTCACCCGCAGATGCAGTCTACAACTCACCCTTTACCACTCTTCAGGGGGTAATTGAAAAAAGCTATCTCGGGGGTGAATACAAAATACCTGAAAAACTCCGCGAGCTTTATGAAAATAAGGACTTCGGACGCTTCTACAGTGAAAAAGTTAAAGGACTGCCGGTTGCCTTGCTCTACGATATGGATACAACGGGCGGCAACTCCGGAAGCCCTATTATGAATGCTTATGGGGAACTCATTGGAGTTAACTTCGACAGGACATACGAAGCCACCATCAATGATTATGCCTGGAACGAAGACTACAGCCGCTCAATCGGCGTGGATATCCGCTATGTACTCTGGGTTACTCAGAAAATTGGCGGAGCGGATTTTATACTGAAGGAGCTTGGAGTTAATCTCTAAGACCACCCAGTAATTCAAAAAAAAAAAAAAGCATGGCTGCTTTAAGTGCTGCGGCCATGCTTTTTTTTGCAAATACCTCTTCTTTAATAAACCATCAAACCTTTTCTTTAACGGCCTTATTTAATTCCCAGAGCTTGCAGTACTTCGTAAATACATAAAGGGATGAAAATACAGCCAGTATAAATCCGTTAAGTCCGTCCAGAAATCCCAGTTTCATTATATACATCTTAAAGAAGAGAAAAGGCGGCCTGAGAAGTATATCACTTAAAGACGCAGTCCTGTTTTTCTTCTGGAGTTCTTCGGCGGCTAAAGAGGTATAAATATTAAATTTATCAAAGTAATGCTTAATTGAAGGATCTGTATAATGCTCCAGGTCATGCTTCAATTTTCCCGTCTCACCTTCAATAACAAGATGCTCATGAACATCCTTGTTGCTGAAATGAGCATGGCTTTTGTTGAACAATCTTTCAATGCGCCCCGGATACCATCCGCTGTGCATAATCCACCTGCCAAGGAAATTTGCCTTGCGGGGAACTGAATATGCCTTAAAGGCGGGAGTACTCTTCTTAAACTCTAGTATTTCACTATTAAGCTCAGGCGTCAGGGCTTCATCGGCATCAATCCAGAATATCCAGTCGTTTGAGGCTTTCGAAAGTGCATACTCCTTTGTCCTGGCATATCCCTGCCACTGGCAGACTTCGTATACTACACCTTTTTCCTTCAGGATGTTAAGCGTGTTGTCCTCTGTCCTGCTGTCTAAAATGACTATAATTTCGTCAATACAGCCCTTCTGGCTGTCGATGCATCGCGCAATATTAAGTTCTTCATCCTTTGCCAGGATGATGGAAGATATCTTTATCATTAAATTTGTTTCGGATTAAGAACTGTTTCTTCAATTTTACCGCCCTGAGCTTCAATACCCTTTCTCTTATATGAGAAATAAAAAGCGAGGTTAAGCCCAAGCGTAAACCAGACCATGGTAATTATCTCATGGTCGCCAAAGTTCCACTCGGCAAGCCCTGAACCTAAGAATCCTACGAAGGACGCCAGGGCGCCAAGCGCGTATGAGGAAGCAAACTCCTCACTCTTTAGAGCCTTATAGATCTTTATATGCGTTAGCAGTATGCTGATAATCATAAACATTACAACAATAAATCCAATTATGCCGAGGGCAACCATAAAGTGCACATAATTATTGTGAAAATGCCCGTAGGTTTCCTTGTCGTAATACTTTCTATACATCTTATATATATTCTGCATATCTATGTCGCCAACCCCAAAGAAAGGATGATCCTTTATTACCTGCATGCCTGCCCGCCAGAGGTTCAGCCTTTCAACGTTGGAGGGATGATAAGGATCTACAATAGTACCAACACGGCTGCGCTTGACTTCTGAGGCGAAAAGCTTGCCTCCGGAGAACAAAATGGACGAGGGAACAAATGGCAGCCTGCTTACACTTTTAACCGTAATTTTATTATTTACAGGATAGTTTAACTCATAGACACTTCCATTGAAGTCCGAAGCAAAAAGCCTTCCATCAGCAATAGAGTATTTCCATAAACCTTTAAGCGCCTTATTTGAATCTGTAAGGCTAAGCCCATCATTATCAATATGATAAAGTTTCAGCGAGCGGCTGTCTGCAAATAGAATATTATTTCCGATAACCTGCGGATAACCGTAATCTGTCTTAACTGCCTGGCTGTAGACCTTCTTTTCTGGCAGCCCGCTACTCAGTCTAAGGACCGAAAGCCTGTTATCGTCATGGAAAAGGGCTATTGCCGATGAGTCTACAGATATCCCCTTGATATTCCCGAATTCAGTGTATTGGATTCTTTTAGCGAGGTTCCCGGGATCTGTTAAGACTGTAAGCCCGCTGTCTGAATTGGCAAGGTAAAGATTTCCATTGGCTATGGTAATATCCAAAAGATAACCGGGAGAAATAAATTCCTTCTTGAACTTCATTTTTCCTGATTCTTTTTTGTATAATAAAAGCCTTCTGTCCAGAAGTCTTGCTACATAAAAACTGTCTTTCCAGCAGGCGAATCTTTCAACCGCATAGGGTGTTGGATATTTATCCGCGAGGGAAAGATTCTTAAATTCCAGGATCCCGTTGTCATAATCGCTAACATAAAGACTATTATTGTCATTAAATGCTACTGCGGCCCTTCCTTCTGTTGCTATGTCTTTTTCTTTTACAAGCTTATCTTTCTCAACGGAATAAACGTGCACAATGCTTTTGTTGTTCTGAAAAACGATAGCTGCCACGGCCAGAATAACTAATGGCGCAAGTACCAGCCATTTTCTTTTCACAATGAGCGCAATGAATATCGCCGCTGCCGTTCCTATCCACGCCGCGCGAGTGTCACTTGCAACGAGTGCAACTAGCGAGAGAATAAAAGCTCCAAGATAAAACATCTTCAGCTTAAGGCTCTTCTTTTCATTTATCAGGAATGCAAAGGAAAATACTGTAGTAAAACTGATAAGCCCGCCTGCCGTCATAACATACTGGAAAAGTGAGGGGCCTTTCCCCTGTACCACATACAGGTTGGAAAGAAAATACTTCAGGGCAAAGCCAAGATAAAACGTAATTGTAAGAAGTGCCGCGCCAAGATAAACCTTGAAGAATAACTTCGCCTTGTTGAAATCATCCGCGGCGGCTAAAAATGTATATACTGTCGGTATGAGAAGGAATCTTCTTAGTACATTATTAAATGCCTGGCGCTCATTAAAGGAAAAGAAGGCGGCAACTATTTCAACCAGTATAAACAGGATAAAGGGTACTTCCAGTCCCGTCCTCTTAAACCTGTTTTCGCCAAGAAAATATTCTATAATAATGCAAAGGAGCGCTCCATAATAGCCGAGCTGGTTTACAAAAATAGAATTATTGGTGCTTACGAGGAATAAAATTGCACAAGCAAAGATTATCCTGTCCAATATTTTTATGACTGAGGCTTTGTTTTCCATTATCTAATCCCGGAATTGTAGTTCATAAAGTTTCCTGTATACGCTTTTGCTATGTTCCATTAACTCTTCATGTTTTCCCTGCTGAATAATGCGCCCCTTCTCAAGTACAAGGATCTTGTCTGCGTTTCTTATTGTACTCAGCCTGTGTGCAATTACAACCGTGGTCCTCTCCTTCATGAGCCTTTCAATGGCCTCCTGAACAAGGACTTCACTTTCATTGTCAAGAGCCGAAGTAGCCTCATCAAAAATCATAATAGGAGGATTAACCAGCAGCGCCCTGGCTATTGAAATCCTCTGGCGCTGGCCTCCTGAAATCTTGGCGCCTCTTTCGCCTACAATAGTATCGTATCCGTGAGGCATCTGCATGATAAAATTATGGGCGTTTGCAGCTTTGGCTGCCTCAATGATCTTTTCCATAGGGTAGTTATCAAGCCCATAGGCTATGTTATTTTTTATCGTATCGTTAAAAAGCACAGTCTCCTGAGTAACAATTCCCATAAGACTTCTGAGGTTTTCAATCTTTATGTTTTTAATATCTATGCCGTCAATAAGAATTTTCCCTGAAGTTGGATCGTAAAACCTTGGAAGCAGGTCAACAAGCGTGGTCTTACCGGAGCCGCTGCTGCCTACAAGAGCAACAATCTCACCCTTGTTAATATTAAAGCAGAGGTCATCAAGAACCAGCTGATCTGAATCCTCATAGTGGAACGACAGGTTCTCAAAAGAAATCTTTTCCTGAAGCGTATTTACCTTTACCGGATTCGCCACATTTTCAATTCCGGGCTTTGTATCGAGAATTTCAAAAACCCTGTCTGCCGCGGCGCTCGACTCCTGTATGCGGTTATTTACACCGCTTAACTCCTTAATTGGGGGCATGAGCTGGAAGATTGCGAATAGGAACCCAAGAAATTCACTCGCCTTTAATGTCCCTTCCTCAAGAACTAGCCTGCCTCCATAATAAACTATGAAAACTCCCACTACAACACTTAAGAATTCCGTAATAGGACTCGAGGCGTTTCTGATCCTTACAATTTTAAGGAACAAATTAAAATAGCTTCTGGTCTCTTTTGTGAATTTTTTGTTTTCATATTCCTCCATACCGAAAGCCTTGACTATCTTGACGCCTGAGATTGTCTCGTGGAGCACAGTCGTAATGTCAGACATTTTTTCCTGCAGGAGTATGCTGTGCCGGCGAAGTATAAGTCCGATCCAGCTAATGATAAAAAGCGAAACAGGAAGAATCAGTATTGAAAAAAGCATCAGCTTCCAGCTGATAGAAACTGCAATCCCTATGAATACAAGAATCGTAAGAGGCTCACGTATGAGGTTCAAAAACACGGCAGAGACGCTTGCCTGAACGGCGTTTACGTCATTTGTGACACGGGAGATAAGATTGCCCGTTTTCTCATTCTTAAAATAACTCATTGGAAGCTTATGCAGATGCCTGTAGGCGCTGTTGCGCATATCTTTTATGAGCCCCTGCTCAACTGTTGCCAGATAATATGCCTGCAGGTATCCGAAGATGTTCTTTGCAAGGAATGCAATAAGTATGAGTATGCATATCTTTACAAGAGAATCTGTTTTGCTGCCCGAGAAAATATAACTGTGAAAGGCCTGCGATATGGACTCTTTTATGTCTGTGATCCAGTGGGGCAATATTCCGTTGGCCTTGTCTATCATTTGGGTCTGCTCCTGCGCCTTTACTTTGCCCGGCTCCTGAAAGAGCGTATCGAGCAACGGTATCATCAGGTATATGGATGCGCCGTTAAGCAGTGCAAAGAGAATTGTACAGAATATGGAAGCTGAAAGATGCTTCCAGTAAGGTTTGATAAAATTTAATATTCTAAAATATGTTTTCACTCTATTCCAAAATCAGGTATATATGGTATGTTTCTTATTCCACAGCCGCCTGTAATGGCAACTGCATCAACTATCCTGTCGTTTCTGTAATCGTAAACTACAATTTGCGACCTTTCATTAAATCCGTCATCAAAGAATATCAGGTCGCCTCTTAAAAGGAAATTCTTGTAGCCTCCGCCCGTCCATTGCTTCAAAAGCTTACCTTCGTTTACCGAAAAAAGGTAAAGGTTTGAAGTCTCAGGCCTCGTGCTGTAAAGACTCCTGTTGCGCGGCGAAACGTCTATGGTTGAAAATATGAGATATCTTCCGTCCTGCGACCAGGCCGCCTCGTTTAGCCTTTGCCTTGTAGTAAGTATATTCCTCTTTGAAGCTATGGCCACTCTGGTAACTGAAAATGTATATGAGCCCTGGTTATAGGAGACGTCCAGCTGATTTTTATTATCAGGAGAACGGTTATCAAATATCAGCTCCGGCGCAGCGGGATAATTTTCTTTTGCCAGGTCAAATGTCTTCTTTTCATTGCTTACAAGCCTGCCGTGAAAGTCGTAAGTATAAGTATTCTGCACAACAAACGTATTTTTCGCCTTATCAAATACGTTCATGATAATTCTGTAAGCTTTACCAAGATCATTGTTTGTGTAAAGCTGAATCCCGCTTCCAAGGCTTTCTATCTTCTCTATCTTCATCGTAGAAAGATCAATCCTGTAAACCTTAACATTATCCACATAAGGAAAAATGCTTTTCCTTCCGAAAGAACCGACCGTGGTAAAAAGAGCGCCCGACATGTCCGAAGAGTAGCTGCAGTCGGTTATCATTTCTCCCTGACGACTCCACAGCTTCCTCCTTTGCCCGGTCTTAAGGTCATACTCATAGAGCGAGGACATACCTCTGAAGTTCCCTACTACAACAACTCTTGAGAATTCATCGGCAACTGTGGCCAGATCTCGCGTTATAAGGTAGTTATCAATAACTTTGGAATTCAGGAGTTTGTAGGCAGCCAGCCCCGCATCATAAGATGAGGAGAAATTTCCGAGTCTTACAATAAACGACCCTTTCCCCTTCTGTTGGGGGAGCTCTTTTAACGCAAGAGGCTGGTTTGTCTTTGTTTCCAGTTTTCTAATATAATCTTCGGCACTATCCTTGGCTCCAAACGTCCTCAGCTGAACATAATATGTTCCCTTATTCGAATCTTCCGTTTTGTCTTTTTTACCACACGACATAATGAAAACAGAAAAAGACAGCAGATAAAGCAACCATTTCATAATTGTTAAAGTTTTCCAAAGGCAAAGATAAACATTTTAAAGATAAAATTGACTACCCTTATAAAATAACCCCAGAGCGGACTGAAAATAAATATCATGAGAATAAAGAAGCCGTAGAGACCAGAACCCGCAATTTTTGAGGTAAACTCATTAGGGAAAATATCAAACAGTATGTGTGAGCCGTCCATAGGTGGAATCGGAAGCAGGTTGAAACAGAAAAGAAATACGTTAAAGTAGCTTCCCATCCAGAGAACTCCGCTCAACCTATGAAGCCATGAGGCCTGCGCTGAGGCTGGGGATTCCAGGAGCGCATAGAGCAGAAACAGCACAATAGCCAGCAGAAAATTTGCAAAGGGACCTGCAAATGATACAATAGCATCATCTCTTAACATGTTCTTAAAATTTCTTCTGTTAACAGGTACCGGTTTGGCCCAGCCTATAAGAAATGACGATGAAGCAAAAGAAATCAGAGGCATTAAAACACTCCCTATCATATCTATATGCCTGATCGGATTCATGCTCAGGCGCCCCTGGTTTTTTGCCGTGTCGTCGCCAAACTTCGATGCAAAGAAAGAATGTGAGAATTCGTGGAAAGCCAGCGAAATGAAAAATACCGGCAGAAATAGTAAAAAATTTATCAGTCGATCATTAATTTGTATCTCGGGCAATTTATTTTCCTCTCGGATGACAGTCCCTGTGGACCTGTTTGATGTACTCTCTGTCTATATGAGTATAGATCTGTGTCGTTGAGATGTCCGCATGCCCCAGCATTTCCTGCACTGCTCGCAAATCGGCTCCTCCTTCAAGCAGATGAGTGGCAAATGAGTGCCTGAATGTATGAGGGTGCACAGGCTTCGTTACGCCCGCATCCCGCCTATAGTGGTCAACAATTTTCCATACTCCCATTCTCGATAACCTGCTCCCCCGGTTATTAAGGAATAATATATTCTGGCTTTTCATTTTGTTCTCCAGAATGGGACGGCTGTGCATCAGGTAAACGTTTATCCATTCTATCGCGCTTGAACCGATCGGAACAAGCCTTTCCTTTGAACCTTTTCCAAATACACGTATAACCTCTTCACTTAAGAAAAGATCCTGCAGGTGAAGACCTATCGACTCGGAGACCCTCAGGCCTGAGGCATAAAGCACCTCTAGAAGCGCCTTGTCGCGCAATCCCAGCGTCGAATCTGTATCAGGACGCGATAATATCTTTTCCACTTCATTAAATGTAAGCACCTCGGGAAGCTTTCTCGAGAGCTTTGGCGGCATGATCTTCTCCGCAGGATTATTTTTTATGTAGTCACTTGCAAGTAGATATTCAAAATAACCTTTATGCGACGAAAGATACCTTGCAGAAGTTGTTCCTGCAACACCCAGATCACTCAGCATCTTGTAAAAGTCGGAAAGAAGTCCGTAGTCAATTTCACTTTCGTCTGTAACACCCCTCTCAGCGGCAAAATTAACCAGGTTCATGAGGTCGTTTCTATAACCCGTAATGGTATTTTCCGAAAGGTTTTTCTCGAGCTCCAGGACAGTAAGATATTCATCTATTAAATTTTTCATTAGCAATATTGATTACGGTTATCAGATCCCTTTCAGGTTTTCCATTTCATCCTGCTTCGGGTAACGTATCCTCTTGTGATGCTGTCCGAGCAGTATACTCAGAAAAGATTCTTTTATCTTTTTTATATCCGACAATGTAATCGGGGAATCATCCAGCTGCCCGTCATCAATTCTGTTTTTAATAAGACTGTTGATTACATTTTCAACCTTTACCGGATCGGGATTCTGTATCGACCTTACCGTCGACTCACAGGCATCGGCAAGCATTACAAGAGCCGTTTCCTTTGAGTTGGGCTTCGGACCCTTGTAACGGAAGTTGTTTATGTCAACGTTCTCATCCCCGTATAACGCCTTTGCTTTCTCATAAAAGAAGCTGACTACAAGTGTCCCATGATGCATTGGAATAAAATCTATAATTTCCTGAGGAATGTTATTCTGCTTTGCCAGTTCAATACCCTGCTTTACATGATCAAGAATCAGGCGTGCACTTTCCCTCGGATCCAGGTGCTCGTGCCGGTTTTCTTCATTAAGCTGGTTTTCAACAAAGTTTGCCGGATCCTTTGTCTTGCCTATGTCGTGATAATATGCACCCACTCTTGCCAGAAGTGGATTTGCATGGATCTGTTCGGCAGCGCTTTCAACCAGTGAACCTACTGTCATGGCGTGAGTAAATGTGCCCGGAGCCTTGCGCGCCAGCTCCTTTAATAGTGGCCTGTTAAAGTCCGTAAGCTCCAGAAGCGTCAGGTCTGTAGTAATCTTAAATAACCGCTCGAAGAAAATAATCATTCCAAATGTAAATACCGGACTGATAAGGGCATTTGAGGCGGCAAAGACCAGTTCAAGCACAATGTTATTAATTGTATCAAACCTCTCCAGGCCAAAGGCAAAAATGCTGACGGCATAGCCAAGCAGAATATAAACAAAAGAACGGAAAACCTGAGTGCGGTTCTTGATATCGCGCACCGTGTATGAAGCCAGCGCGCCGGCAAAAATATTCATCGCAACAAATGAATAATCGTTACCTCTTAAGCCCCCGGCAATAAGAGAAATAACAACCGTGCCATAGAAACCCACCCTGGAATCGAATATTATTGTAAGCAGCATTGAAGCCGCCGGAATAATTATGAGCAGATAAACCGGCGAATCAACGTTAATCTGATGAACCAGAAAGGCAACAAAACTTATGAACAAAACAATTATGGAAATCAGAAGTATCTTAACGTTATCACTGTAAACTTTTTTCCTGAATAAGAACAGGTATATTACAAAAAGAGCAAGAATTAGAAGTACGTGCAAAAACTTTCCTAATAGCTGCGTGTAACTGTTAATAAAACCGAGCTTTTCTGCCTTGGCCCGTCTGTAGGAATCAATTTTGAGCTTTGCATCCTCGCTTATCCTGTCGTGCTTTGCTATTATTCTTTCATTTTCATTTACTATACCGATATTGGGAGAAACCTTGTTCTCTGCAACCTTTACTTCCTGCTCCGTAAGGTCTTCCCTGTAGATGAGATTCGGTTTGATGAAATGAGCTATATATTCTGCTACCGCGTTATTGAGCTGCGGATCGCTGCTGATTTTTGCGGCCCTTTCTGCTACAGCCTCGCGCACACGAGTCAGATCCTGAAACTTTGTCTTGGGCTCTATCTGATCGAATTTACCGGCCCTGACGGCAATGCTGTCTTTCTTAATTTCATTATACAGCAGGTTCAGAATATCAGTCTTATATACTTCTTTTACAATGTTATCGGCAATCGTGAGTATGTAGCGGAGATTCTGATTGTTGGGAGCTGAAAAGGTGCTTTCTGACTGCCTGAGGTTTTTGAAGCTTTTATAGGATGAAGGACTTAAGAAAATCTGGTCCTCTTCCGACTGGCTGCCTGCTAAATCCCGGTCAATTACAGAAACCAGATACTCATTATATTTCGAGAGGGAATCCAGCGCCTGAACAATTACATTTTCCCTTTTCTGAAATATAGGCAAAACGCTCTCGGCTGCCCGCCGCTTTTCCTGCTTATATGCTTCCGGACTTTTATAAATCGGGAAACTGTTGTTTGCAATTAAATCGTCGTGCAGCCAGATTGAACCAACGGTGACCTCGGATTCGATTGACTCTCCTCCGGGAAACATCATTACTATCAGAACAACTGTAATGAATAAAATAAGCAGTTTTATTCTCAGACTTTTTCTCAGAACAGACTTATCTGCGAATCCCATTCTTGTCCTTTTTTGCTCTTAAGACCATCTCCAAAAACTCAGCCACACCATCTTCATTGTTCGTCCTCTTGGTGACATACTGAGCCATTCTTTTAATTTCCGGAACGGCATTGGCCATGGCAACCTTCAGGGCCCCTGTTTCAAAAAGACTCCTGTCGTTGTACCAGTCGCCAAGTACAGCAGCCTCTGTAATCTTTATTTTCAGGTGCTTGAGAAGCCTTTCAAGGCCGGAACCCTTTGAAACTCCCGACTTCCTTATTTCCGAATAGTAAATCCCGTCGTGGTAATGCGACTTGAAGTAAGAAGCATTGATGCCGAAACTGTGAGGGAAACTCATCTTGTTTTTGAGATATTTAACCGCATCGTTCTGATCGCCGGCAACAACCACCTCTAAAACCTTTTTCGAAAGACCCTCGTAACTTTCAACTTCCCTGAATTCTGCACCAAACTTGTCCAGTATATTCGGTATTGAAGAATTATATTCCGTGTAGAAAATCGCCTCGTCATGACAGAGCGCAATTTTAAGGAAAAGTTTATCCGCCAGCTTTATAGCTTTTTTAACGTAGCGTTCCGGCACATAAGAATTAAAAACCGTATCACCGTTGGAATTACTTTTAATAAGTGCCCCGTCCAGAGATATGAGCGGGGTCTTGAGTTCCAAAAGTGACGCGTATTCTGTTATTGCACACTGAAGCCTTCCCGAAGCCATTGTAAAGCGCATGTCGTAGTTCTTTAGCTCTTTAACCAGCTTCTGTGTCTCCTCTCCAACCATCCCTTTGTCATTTAACAGTGTACCGTCTAGATCAAATACAATAAGTTTAAGCTGACTTAGATTATCTTTATTTATCATAACAGGAAATTTCGCCTTGTCTTAAGAATTTTTATTTTGATTTGCCGCAGGAGCTAATTCCTCTCTCCCGGCTGCAGTACCATTTGATTTGTCCGTAACTTCATCTTTTCTGGCTGAAAGCTTGCTCAAAAACCAGCCGATGAACATTGTGGTGGCAACACCAATAATGGTAAACCAGGTCCAGGCAACGAGCTTAAGCGAAATAACCGTAATCATTACAAATATTCCCGAGGTAAAACCTGCAAGAGCATCTTCCTGTGTGGCTTTCTTGACAAAAAGACCTAAAAGGAAAGTGCCTAAAAGCCCTCCGTAAGTAAAAGAAGCAATGCTTAAGGCAAGCTCAACTACAGCACGCGAGGAATTCATGAAGAATATTGCGGACAAAACCAGAATTCCTGCCCATACTATGGTAACTATCCTGGAAATTCTGAGCTCTTTTTTATCATCCACGTTGTGCGTTTTGAAGTAGTTCTTAAACAGATCCAGCATAGTCGACGACGAAAGAGCACTCATAGAACCTGCCAGAGTCGACATTGCCGCAGAGAATAGACCCGCAATGATGATGCCTGAGATTCCAACTGGAAGAACGTCCAGAATGAACTTCGGGAATATCTCATCCGACTTTACATTCATAGGACCGTAGTAGGCAAAAAGAGCAAGCCCGACACAGAGGAATAAAGCAAACTGGAAGATTACTATTATACCGCTTCCTATGATTGCCTTTCTTCCGCCGGCAAGGTTTTTTGCAGTGAGAAGCCTCTGCACAATAATCTGATCCGTTCCGTGCGAAGCCATTGAAAGGAAAGCTCCACCCAGTATGCCGCCAATAAGAGTATATGGCGTCGAGAAAAATCCCGATATGCCGTTCTCAAAACCCCAGTTAATAACATTTAATTTGTCGCCCGGAGCCGCTGCATTAACAACAGAGGTCCACCCTTCAGGCAAAAGATGCAGAAGGAATATCCCTGCAATGGCCGCGCCTCCCAGGTAGATAAACATCTGAATAACCTCAACCCAAATAACGCCTTTAACGCCGCCGGTATACGTATAGATCAAAGTAACACAGGCGATAATTGCTATGGCCACCGGATAATTGATGTTCAGCATCAGCTTCAGTGGAATTGCCGCCGCAAAAAGCCTTACGCCGTCAGCAAGCGTTCTTGTAAGCAAAAATACAATAGAGGCAAAAGACCTCGTCTTAACACCAAACCTTTTTTCAAGGAAGGCATAAGCCGTCGAAAGCTCACCTTTGTAATACTGCGGTAAAAAGAAATACGCTATGACAACTCTTCCGATCAGGTATCCTAATGTAAGCTGAAGGAAATTGAGATTTGTCAGATATGCAACGCCGGGAATTGAAATAAAAGTAAGTGTACTTGTTTCAGAAGCAACAATTGAGAAACAGACTGCCCACCATGGAACAGCTTTGGCACCCAGAAAATAATCCTTGGCAGACTTTTGTTTTCCGCCCGAGACAACACCAAAAATTGCGATGCCTATCAGATAGGCTACAATAATAACATAATCAATTGTACGGTCCAAGATTTTACCCTATATTTTTTCGAGTTCAGAAATAGCTTCATTAACCGTATTGCAGACCGGCAGGACCCTGTCGAGCTGGGAAATACGAATTAATGTCATGACATTTTTTGATGGGGAGGCAAGCCTGATGTGCCCCTGATTTCCGCTTAATATCCGGTAGGCAAGAAGCAGGGCGCTTAAACCAGAACTGTCACACGTTTCTACTTCAGACAGATCCACAATAAGCTTGCTTATCTCTTCTGCATGAAGCATAATCGTAAATTCTCCCTTTACCATCCCGGCAAGAGAAGAATTAAGACGTTTTTCGTTTAATTTGAAGATTGAAATATCCCCAACTCTTTTTACTTCAAAGTCCATATTTATTCTCTCTGTTAAAACATTTGTAGCGAATTTAATAAATTTCTATATGAAAGTGCAGAGTTAATTTCATTATTTATAATCTGCAGATTATAAAATTTATCCGAGTTTCTTTTCTGAAAACCGATCCTGTATTTCGAATTCACCAAATTCGCCGCAACGCTGCAATAAATATTCTCCGGGATATTCAAATCTATGACAACGTCAAACTTTTCCTGCCTGAGCAAGTGAGCAAACTTCCTCTTTGGCAATTCCAGACGCGTCGTATCCTCAGGCTTTGCCTGAATATAATTGTAATAGCTCTTATGCCAGAGGCTTGCTATCTTATCCTCTTTTACAAACAGAATGACCTTTTTGCCCTTCTTTTTAATTGAACCGGCAAACTCCAGGGCATTTTGAAAGTCCTCACTGCTTTCTGGCATTACGACCAGAAAGCTTTCGGCATCCTCAACAAAACCCGAATAGGACTGCGGCGCATAATTGTCCTTAGCGTCACTCCTCTTCAGGAATGTCCTCGAGGCAACCAGATAACCCAGACGGCTCCTGATAGTGTCGAAGAAGCGGCCCTTATCACTTAAAGAGGTCAAGAAATTCGTCTTCATTTATGATTCTCACACCAAGCTGTTCAGCTTTTGTCAGTTTTGATCCGGCATTTTCACCGGCAAGAACAAAATCTGTTTTCTTGCTGACACTCGAGGCTACTTTCCCCCCGGCAGCAATGATTTTGTCGGAAGCCTCCTCCCGCGTAAAACGGCTCAGAGTTCCGGTTAGAACAAATGTTTTATTTTCAACTGCACTTAAAGCCTCTTGCCTGGCTTCGGCCTGGAAGTTAAGCCCTTCTTCTTTTAGGCTCTCAACTATCTGCCTGTTCTTTGTGTCGGAGAAAAACTTCCTCACGCTTTTGCTGATGCTTGGCCCGATCTCATAGACCGACTCAATATCACTTTCAGAGGCGTTCATAAGATTGTCTATGGACCTGAAATGCTCGGCAAGTTTCCTTGCAGCACCCGAGCCTGCATACCTGATGCCCAGGGCAAAGAGAACTTTACTGAATGGCTGCTGCTTGCTCTTTTCTATTGATTTCAGAAGATTATCAACACTTTTCTCACCCAAACGCTCTATCTGAATAAGCTCGCTTCTTCTATCCCTTAACTTATAAATATCCGCATAAGTATTCAAAAATCCAAGTTCAACAAACAAGTCAATTAGCGACTCTCCCAAACCCTCTATATCCATCGCCCCGCGCGATGAAAAATGCTCTATGCGCCCTTTTATCTGCGCCGGACACTGGTGGTTTTCACAGTAAATTGCAACTTCCCCTTCGGGCTTGAACAGCACAGAGCCGCATACAGGACATACCGCGGGTACCTCGGGCTCTTTGCTATCCAAAGGCCTTTCACTTAAGACCACAGCCACCACCTTTGGTATTACATCCCCGCCTTTTTCAATTATAACCGAATCCCCCTCACGTATGTCTTTTCTTTTAATTTCATCGGTATTATGCAAGGTAGCACGGCTAATAGTGGAACCGGATAAAAATACGGGCTCTAAGTCCGCAACCGGCGTCAGTGTCCCCGTGCGGCCAACCTGCCAGACAATCTTCTTTAATTTTGTTACCGCCTGCCGCGCCTTAAACTTAAAGGCCACGGCCCAGCGGGGACTTTTGGCAATCGTGCCTAAAATCCTTTGCTGACGAAGGGAATTTACCTTTATAACAGCACCGTCAATTTCATAGCTAAGAGTGTTCCTTATCTCTTCAAGATGCCTGCAGTAGGAAAGTACTTCATCTATATTCCTGCAGAGCTTATATTCCTTGTTGACCTTAAAACCCAGCTTCTGCAGCATTTTCAGGTTTTCAGCGTGTGTTTCAAGCCCGTTTTGAGGGTTTAAGAGGTAATAAACAAATATGCTCAAAGGACGTGAGGCAACAAGTTTCGGATCCTGGAGCTTTATCGTACCGGCTGCAAGATTTCTTGGATTTGCAAAGAGCTTTTCGCCTCTTTCTTCCCGTTCACGGTTAAGCTGCTTGAAGTGCTCAATCTCTATATATATCTCGCCTCTGACCTCAATGTTATCCAGCTTGTAATCTGTAACAAATTCATTTTTCAGACGCAGGGGGATAGACTTTATGGTCTTGGCATTTGCCGTAATCTCTTCTCCGATCGTACCGTCGCCACGCGTTGCTGCAGTTACGATAACACCCTTTTCATACCTCAGGCTCGCCGAAACACCGTCAATTTTCATTTCCACTACGTATTCCACGCTTTCGCTTTTCGGTAGGCCTTCTCTTACCCGCCTGTCAAAATCCAGGAGCTCTTTTTCACTGTATGTGTTTGCAAGACTCAGCATCGGCACAATATGAGTAACAGGCTTGAATTCCTTGGTCAAATCACGCCCCACCCTCTGCGTCGGAGAGTCCGGAGAGATTAAATCTGGATTCTCCTCCTCAAGCCTCTGAAGCTCTTTAACGAGCATATCATAATCATAATCGCTTATGGAAGGCTCGGCAAGAACATAATACTTGTAATCATGTTCCCGAATCAGTTCTATGAGTTCTTCAATTCTTTTCTGGGCGACGTTACTCATTCTTGTCTTTTGATGATTTGGTGGCTCTCGAAGAAGCTATTCCGCTGGAATCAATTCTAAGTACTCTTACAGTTCCCTTGCCACCAGAGAAACTGAGCGGATTATTATTTAACATCAGTTGAACAGAACCGGAGTTTCCTAAAATTACTTTGAAATTTCTCCTGGCCTTAACGTCCTTTTCCGTATTGGGCTGAAGGTTAAACTCGCTTACACGTGTGCTGTCTGCTGTAATCTTAACCCATGTGAGATCTTTGGTCTTTACCTTTAAGGTAAGACTGTCATTGGCTGCAACCTGTGCAACGGTCTGCTGTGGAGCACTAGCCGCCGTGGTATCGGCCTTGGGCTTATTGTTTTCAATGTATTCCTCATAAGGCTTTTCTGTAACTATTTCCTTCGAAGAATGATGAAAAAACATAAAGTAAGCTGCCACAATTACAATAAAAAGCAGAATACCTATTCCTGCTACAATCAGATTACCTCTGCCTGACTGTTGAGACAAAGATTCGTCCTCAGACAGCGGGGCAGATGTATCGATGGAATGATATTCTTTTCTTGTATGCTTTGGCGGCTGCTGCCTTTCATCCCTCGGAACATGGTGAGTTTCCTCTTCCTGCCTTTCCTGGTATTCGTGCCCCCCCTTTGCAGCCTCAAATTTGCGGACTACAGCCTCTTCATCCATACCTACTGCGGCAGCATAAGATTTAATAAAAGCCTTAAGGTATACCTCGGGCAACACCTCGAAATCACCGTTTTCAATCGCCTCAAGATACTTAATGCTTATACGTGTCTTAACAAACATCTGCTGAAGTGTAATCTCCTTCTTCAGCCTGTTTTCCTTCAATTCCTCTGCTAATTTTCTCATCATTAGTGACCCATGTATTACAACTTTAATTATTCGTTATTAAAATATTAAAAACTTTTTATAATAGATATGCAATTATGAGAAAAATCGGCGTCATTTGCCAGCCAAATCAGCTAACCCTGTCGAGCCTGCATGCAAAGGCCCCGTCGGTCTGATTTACCTGCGGCAGCGTCTGCAGACACCCGTTTTCATCAATCAGTTCCTTTGGAACACCAGCGTAATTTGTGCTTAAGATAAACTCCGGATGCGAGGCGAGGAACCTGCCTACAATTTCAAAATTTTCTTCAGGCTCAATCGTACAGGTGCTGTAGACTAAAGCACCCCCTATTTTAACCAGGGAAGCCCCTTTCTCCAGGAGCTCAGACTGCAGTGCGTTCAGGTTTCTGATGTCAGCCGGGTCTCTTTTCCACTTG
>JBLMYS010000194.1:0-24976 GCA_050258415.1 Acidobacteriota bacterium
CTACGTCAATATTGTTTTCAGCTGGCTCTATCGTGAGGTCCGCAATATTGTGCAGCACTAAAATTTTCTTATTCTCAACCGTAACATACTCTCTTTCTTTCAGATTATCGGCCCAGTAATCGACATTTCCTCTAACAGCAACCGTATCTTTTATACTCCTTAATTCCTCAAGAACATGCTCACGCCCCACGTCGCCTGCATGGATTATCAGCGCGCAGCCCTTAAATAACTCTTTTATTTCTTCACGAAGAAGCCCGTGTGTGTCCGAAATAACTCCAATAAGCGTCATAATTTTCTGTTTAATAAATAAAAAAAGGACAGGCTGATATAAGCCTGTCCTTAAATATACAACAATTAAAATTTTATTGTGCGGTATTGCCGGTTAAAGATACCTGCATTGCTGAAGGTACATGATAACCTTTTTCAACTATCTGGTCCTTTTTGAAAATTGCCCACTGCGGCATGCGGTAAAGGTTCTTTGTCATGTGATAGAGTTCAAGAGCGCTGTTACCGATGAAGAGGTAGACTGTCTTCTTTGGATTATATGGATTCGGGTAAGCCAGGAAGAGCCCGTCATCGGAGCTGCCGTAAACTTTCCCGTTCCATTTGAAAAGGTTCTTCCCTGCTTTTACTTCCAGCTTTTCAGTTACTTTTTTCATCAGGACGTTTTCAGAAGCGCTGCCTAAGATTACAAGGTCGTTTTGCGAAAGGTCCTGAGCGTCAACTTCATTATCCTTTTTCATTGGAAGAAGGATTTCAGTGAATTTATCGGCAGCCATCTTCTGAAATCTCTGTGCCAGTGTATGATTTGCTTCATCTTCACCAGAGGTTCCATAGACAATAAGGGTCTTTGAAAAATCATCCGTGAAGTTGCTGAATGTATAAACATATTCTCTTTCTACAGGAACATCATTACCGGCATTAAAGGTCAGCTTTTCAGGTTTATCCTTCATCTTAAAGGAGAATGTTCCGTTCTGATCTTTTACTTCCACTTTCTTCCACAGCTGTTCTTTGGCAGTTTCAATCATAACTGTTGAGAAGAAGTGATAGGGTTTTCCCTCCTGGTTAACGTTCAGAGTTACATTCCAGCCGTCGCTCTCAGAATTTGCGGAAGCAGAAACTTTAACCTGTGGCAGGTCACTTCTTGAGGTCCACTGGTTAACAAAAGAGTCGAAGTTCTTTCCAGATACGTTTTCAAGAGTGTTCAGAAAATCCTTAGCCGTAATTTCCTTTTCCTTATATGTATCATGAAATTTATTCATGACCTTTGAGAACGTGTCGTTACCCAGAAGCATGCGTAGCTGGTGCAGGAGGTATGTGCCGCGGATCCTCGGGATCTGGTACTGTTTGTATTCATTATAAGCAGTTTTAGCCTCGTCGGGGGCAACAGTTCCCTCGCGCTGCATTGTATAAAGAAGCCTTGAATTAAGTTCAGCAAGCTCATCTTTAATGAAAGAGGATGCTTTAAGTGAGCCTGAAGGCATTGAGTTCAGCATATTCCAGTATGCGGCCGTACCGCTTACGAACCAGTTTACTTTTTCCGATGAAGGATATACTGTATTATGCCACAAAGAGGATTTATCGAACGAGTAGTATTCTTTTACCTCATCGAGCGCAGGAGCGAGCTCATTTGTTTTGAGGGCCTTCTGCTCTTTTTCGTGCAGTTCCTTCAGCTTTTCAGTAAAGAGGACAGGGTTAATTACAGAATATCCAAGCGACAGGTGCGGTATTGCGCCCGGGAGGTCGGGCACCCGTCCGTTTTCATTAACAAACATTTCGCGGAGAGTAACCTTCCCGTAATTGGCGAAGAACATCATATGCTCTGCCATTTCAGAAGTTGTAACTTTACCGTCGCATGCGTGTGGACGGTTAACAGGAGATGAGTTCCAGAGGTTAAATGCTTTAGTTGGATCGATTTTCCCGTAATTTTCCTCGTAGAACTTTGTAAAAGCAAGGTCGCGGTTAACGGGCCTGAATGCCAGGTCGTAGGGAGCGTTGTCGTCGTTGACAATATATTCTTTTCTTACATCGAGTGACTTATTATTGTTATCGCTCCAGTACCAGTCCTTCTGTCCGTTGTAGAAATCGTTTTTTGAGCTGCGCCATACTTTATACTTGTTTGTCCCCAGTATCATTATTGCGATCTCATCGGTTTTGGTATCAGCAATAAGCCAGTCGTTTGTATAAAGCCCGTTATTTTTTGTGGTCATAATACTAACCACGTCATCGATGCTCTTAGCGTACTGAGCTGCCTTGCGGATGCGGTCAGACTGTGGTATGCCGTCGGGATTATAGGGTGTCTGGCCAACAGTTGTTTCGCCTATCATTATGCCTGATTCATTGATATAGAAATCGGCTCCAGAGTGAATTCCGCCGGGATAGGTTTCATATACAAGGCGGTTGCCCTTTGAAGGCTTTACATCAACAATAAAATTCCAGTGTGGTCCCGTATATCCGTTCCACATAAAGAGTTGTCCGAAGACTATTCTGCTGCTCGTTGTTGCGGATTTTGTAGCCAGGAAGCTTGAGCACTTATGGAGTTTATCCTGAAGCGTTAGTTCATCTTCGGCTGCAAGGAAGCTTTTTCCTGTAAGAGGATTTGAAGTACTGTGCAATGCATCGGCCGCATAGTCGAGGTCAATTGAAGAGTTAAGAGCCACGATGTCTATGAGGTCGAGATTTTTGCCGAAGAGGTTAATGCCTGCCTTATTGGCGCCTTCTGCGATACCTTTCATTTCGGTCAGATATTCCTCCTCATAGCGTCTGAGCATGATAGCATCGGCAGAAAATCGGATATCGTTCCATCCCTGCTGAGGGTTTGCCGTATTTTTCTTTATAGCAAGTTTGGTAATAAATTCCTTAATTTCATCGGCAGCAAGGTATCCGTACTGATAGCCTCTCTGGTACGGTTCCCCTTCAATGTGCATGAATACCCATCCCTTGTCCTCGAAGCGGAAAGCATTTCCGAACCACCTGACTGTTTCCATCGGGATGTACTGTGAAATGTCGTTTACCTCCTCAAGGCTGACCTCATCAAACCAGGCGCTGCCCTTAGCCCCGCCGTTATAGCCTAAGTTCAGTGAAATTCTGTCTTCTTTAGTTGTTGCAATAAAAATAGTTTCAATCTTCTGCCATTCCGAAGTGCTTCCAAGAGCAGGCGAATGGTTTGTAAAAGGGAATGACTGCATTGAGATGCAAGCAGCAACCGGAGTCGGATACTGGTCTATGGGATTAGTATAGGCGTTTTCAGTTTTAACCCATGCGCTCAGGCGGTAAAGGCTTCCGATCTTAAGTTTAACTATGCCGGAGAGGACAGTTGAGCGGCTGAAATCCTTATTGCTGATAAGAAGGCTTGAGGTGCCTTCATGAGCAGTTTTTGAGTCAAGGAGAATCTCTGAATCTCCCTTGGAATCACCTTGCCAGCCTGTGGGTTTATTATCCGCAGATTTTTGTTCAAAACCCGGATTTGAAATTTGAAGTTTTTCTGTCTGTGCGTTCAGAATTCCTGAAGCCCATGGCAGGAACAACACAGATAAAAGAAGTAGCTTTGTCCGGTTCATATTGCTCCTTTGCTAAATACTTACAGTATATAATTTTAAGGTTTGTGAAAAATTAAGACAAGAAAAGTTTCCATGCAATAAATTTCTGCAAATACAAAATGGGGCAACGGCCCGGAAGAGCAGTTGCCCCATAAACTTTCTCATGAAAGGCTGTTAAGAAATCCTGATATGATGCTTGTCATCTGTTCGAATTCAATCAGGAAAGCATCATGCCCGTAAGGCGAGTCTATTTCGGCATAGTGTGCATTTGGGATAAGCTTTGCAATTTCCTTCTGTTCTTCAGCGGGATAGAGCACATCGGTATTAATACCGATAGACAGTACAGGAGCCTTGATGCTTCCAAGCACATCTTCCAAGCTTCCCCTGTTGTAGCTCAGGTCATGAAGATCCATAGCATCTGAAAGATAGAGATAAGTATTGGCATCAAACCGTTCAACGAGTTTCTTTCCCTGATAATTAAGGTAGTTCTGGACCTGGAAAAGGTTCTCTGTATTGAGATAATCCGATGTGTTATTTAATCTTTCTCTTTTGAATCTTGAATTAAAGGAAGCGTAGCTGCGGTAGGTGATCATGGCAATCATTCTGGCCAGTTCAAAGCCTTTATAAGGCTGTTCTGTGTAGTTTCCGTTATTCCAGGCGGGATCGAATTTAATAGCGTTTCTGGCGGTGTCGTTAAGTCCAATTGCCCAGTCGCTGTGTCTTGCTGTAGTTGCAATGGGGATTATGGAATTAAGGATTTCAGGATACATGACAGCCCATTCAAGGACCTGCATGCCTCCCAAGGATCCGCCTGCCACAGTCACGAGATTAGTTATGTCCAGGTATTTTATGAGCTCATGCTGGACTTTAACCATATCCCTGACTGTCACTTTAGGGAAGCTGCACCTAAAGCTTTTCCCCGTTTCTTTATTTATGGTTGCAGGGCCCGAAGTTCCGTAGCAGCTGCCCAGTATATTAGAGCAGATGACGAAATACTTATCGGTATCAAAAGCCTTACCGCTGCCGATAAGGCTGTCCCACCAGCCCGTTTTACCCAGGTTCATGCTGCTGTATTTAATTAAGCAATCCGGATCACTATCCGGATTGCTTTCCATATGGCTCAACTTACCAGCGGCATGCGCATTGCCTGTAAGGGCATGACAGATTAAAATTGCATTATCTTTGGCAGCGTTCAGGCTACCGTAGGTCTGATAAGCAACCTTAATGTTATTTAATTTATCTCCGGTTTCGAAAGTAAGCGGATTCCGCTCGCTGTACAGATCCGCAAACTTTGTAACCGGAACAATAGTATTAGTTTCCGCAGTTTCGTTTAGTATTCGCATATTCAGAATTATTATTTTATTTTTTTACCGCCGCATTAAGAGCCTGGTTAAAATCTTCCTTTATGTCGTCAATATGCTCGAGTCCCACGGAGACCCTGATCATATCTGCTGATACACCGGCCTCGAGCTGTTCGTGTTCAGAAAGCTGCTGGTGTGTTGTGGAAGATGGGTGGATAACCAGTGTTTTTGCGTCGCCCACATTTGCAAGGAGGCTTGCCAGTTTAACGTTATTAACAAATGCCTTACCAGCCTCAAGGCCTCCCTTTACGCCGAAGGCAAGCATTGAACCAGCCTGACCTTTTCTTAAGTATTTCTTTGCATTTTCGTGCGAGGGATGACTTTCAAGTCCGGGATATAGTACCCATTCAACCCTCTCGTCTTTTTCGAGCCATTTGGCGAGTTCGAGTGCATTATAGGAATGTCTTTCCATTCTGAGAGAAAGGGTTTCAAGTCCCTGGAGGAGGAGGAAAGAGTTAAACGGACTGATGCAGGGGCCCAGGTCGCGCAGATTTTCTACTCTTGCTCTTATAATGAAAGCGATATTGCCGAAAGGCGACTTTGTACCGAAGACATCTGCAAAGACGATACCGTGGTAGCCCGGACTTGGTTCAGTAAACATCGGGAATTTGCCGCTTGCCCAGTCGAATTTTCCTGAATCCACAATTACGCCGCCAATTGAAGTGCCATGGCCGCCGATCCATTTCGTGGCAGATTCAACAATTATATCAGCTCCAAAGGAAATCGGGTTTGCCAGGTAGCCACCGGCGCCGAAGGTGTTATCCACAATAAGCGGGATTTTGTTCTTATGTGCAAGGTCAGCCAGAGCCTTAAAGTCAGGTATATTGAGCTTTGGGTTGCCGATTGTTTCTATATAGATGGCTTTTGTTTTATCGTCTATGAGTTTTTCAAATTTTTCCACCTCATCGCCATCGACAAATTTTACGTCGATACCGAGCCTGGGGAAAGTGACCTTGAAAAGATTATAGGTTCCACCGTAGAGGAAGCTGGAAGATAAAATATTATCCCCCTGCTGGGCGATAGTTGCAAGAGTGATAGTTGCAGCAGCCTGACCTGAAGATACAGCAAGCGCAGCCGCGCCGCCTTCCAGGGCCGCAATGCGCTTTTCAAATACGTCTGTAGTAGGGTTCATGATCCTGGTATAAATGTTGCCGAATTTACCAAGTGCAAACAAGTCGGCGGCATCCTTGGCGTCATCGAAAACATAGCTTGAAGTCTGGTAGATAGGTACTGCGCGTGATTTAGTTACCGGATCGACTTCCTGTCCGGCGTGAAGCTGAAGCGTTTCGAATTTATATCCGTTATTACTTCCCATTAGTTTCTCCAATCGTTTTTTTCTCTCTGTATGAATAATATATTTTTAATTATAACCGGTTAATCAGTTCAGGGCAAAAAAAAACCGGCTTCATTGCTGAAGCCGGTTTTTAATACTTTAAATATACGCAGCCGACGTCAGCTTCCCTGGGGGAACATCATAATCATACACATCCACATTGCGCTATTTAATATCATGTTTTTCAAAGTTCGTCGGCTGATTTTATGTTAAAACTTTATTAATGTTTCATTTTATGAATTATAACGTACGACATAAAAAGTAATTTGTCAATATCCATAATCGGATTTTTTGTCGGGAAATGCAAATTAAGGCATTTTTATGAATATTTAATTGTGACCATTAACGGGTGTTGTTTTGGAAAATTATTCCCGGAGCTCCGGTATCAACCCTCCCCCCCAGCAATCGATACCATATCGCTGCCCCGGCATCAAATAAAATTCACAGGATTTTTGATCAAGAGATAAGTTGTGACATTCATTATAAAGCATTAACAATCGTAAATATATAATATTATATCACCAATCTAATGATAAATAAAACCGCAGAAATAGTTATGTGTTACGGAAAAACATCACGGCTTTAATGTTACGGCAGGCTTTCATTAAAGCCACGCTTACAAAAAATTGAATAAAGGTTTGCATTGTTGAAGTAGCACCTCAATGCTATAGCTTTCTGTTCGGTAATCATCATTAAACTATTTGTATCCATAGGTATTTCTATTCACCACCACTCTACTTTTGAGGTTGTTTGTTAAATGCCTGCAGCGCAATGATTAATGGGATATTCCTGATTATCTGCATGAGTTCTTCTGCTATACTGAGTTATTAACGCGCTAAATAAATGCAAACAATAATAATATTTTCAAGCGGGAGAAACGCTTAGAGATAGCTAAAAACAGTAACACAACGCGTTCCTAATACACACTTTCTTATACTTATACGCTTCCCGTCTGAAGTATTTTTTACACCATTTGGGCTACTTATTATTTTATATAGACTTACACAAATCCCCTGCGGGATAGCTTTTAACACAGCTCTTCAACATCATTTTTCTTTGCATTATATGCGTGTTTTCTTTTTTATATGTTAAGGTATACGACTTACCTGCATTAAACTAAACGTTACTATTGCAGCACGACTAATATCTTTATAGGCTATAATTCTTTTAGGAAAGCTGCAGATCTATTTATTACTGTAATTCTTTTGATGGGCTGTTATACTGCTGCTATAAGTCTTTGCCTTATTTCTTACATCGAGCTCAGAGGCGGTAAAGAACTGAAGGTGAAGATCAGAGGCTTTCTTAAGAACTGCTTCCAGGCGGTCACGTTTTGTGCAGTAATATGGGCTGCTGCCCGAGCTCTCAATAATCCTGTGCCCGTAGAAGACTGCAACACGGCTGCTGTCGGAGGCTTCTTTTAGCATGGCGTATATTGATTCAAGCGGCAGATTATAACTATTATCAACACCTGTGGCCTGGAGGATTCTTGTTCTTCCCCATGAATATAATACACTTTTATTGCCGTATGTAGTCCCCCTGATTACCCTGAAATATTTTAAGAGCGCCTCATCTGTTTCGGAATTTCTCGAACCGTTTGGGTAGGCAAATGTTTCAGGTAAAAATCCTTTGGCGCGCATGGAGTCCAGTGCAGGGAGTATCTCCTTTTGAATGTAACTTTCAATTCCATTATCCATGTAATAGAGGACTGCGTCTTTATGTGTAAGAGAATGGCAGGCTATTTCATGTCCTTCGTCACTGAGGATTTTCAGTTTTCTTAATTCATCATTATTCAGGCCGCAGAAGTTAGATACAAAAAATGTACATTTGGCATTATATTTTTTGAACAGGTCACGTGCATTAAACCATTCGTCAACTGAACTGTCGTCCCAGGTAATTGTCACTCCCCCACTTCCGTGGTAATGGAAGTCATATCCGCTATGATCCTCAATTTCATTTATCCTGACGTCGCAGGAAAAGACAGAAAATGAGAATGAAAGCACAAGCAGACAGAGGCTCATATATGGAAGATTTTTTCTAATCATTAACACATTTATTGAGTGTCTTCTAAAACAGAGAGTCCCGGTTATAGCCGGGGCTCTGTCTGTCTTAACAATGATTTCACTTAAATCTTAGAATGCCTGATCTTTTCTAGGGACCGTTCTAACGAAGCAGCCGAACTTCTTTGGTTCCTCCAGGCGGCAGCTCCAGACCAGCTTATCCTCCCATACGGTTATATCGGGGCAGCCGTCGCACATATTCTGCCCGCCGTCTTCCATAAAGTCAACCGGCTGAATCATCATTATGGACTGGAAATGAAGCCCCTTAAAGAGGTTGAGGGGATTAGAGAAAACAGACTTCAGGAATTTTCCGGCAGCTTTTCTAACGCCCTTATCAAAAGGCCAGAGCAGAAGGATGCTTTTACCCATTCTGGTATAGCTGGGAGAAGCATAGGCAAGGTATTTTCCCTGCCAGAAGTGGTACTGGGTTTGCATCAGCTCAATGAATTTTGAGCCCATGTAGCCCATTATGGAATTTTTATTTCCAACCCTTATGGACAAGAGCCATTTAAATGAATCGGGTTTTTCTGTTCCATTTAAGTAGCCGCAGGGGTTAAAGTCGGGGAATTTCTCCTGAACTTTTTTGAGCACGTCTGTGGATAAAATATCCACTCTTCTTTTTTCCTCAGTGGAATACCAGAAATGGTTCATTTCCACCTTTTGGCCGCCCACGTACCAGTCCATAGGCATTTGCGGAACTATCTGCCTGTAGGCGATAAAAACCATTACCTGGACGATATCAATGTGTTTTTGAGCCCATTCGACCATCTCAGGCACATACTGGAGCGTATCCTCGTAGACGGTGGCATTAAACGAGCAGGATATGTTTCCGGCCTCACGGAGCATTTGGGCATAGTGGAGCCTCAGATCGTTTAATTCCAGTTCGTTTTTATTTTTCCATTTGGGACGGTTCTGTTTGCTGTCTATATGGAAAGTAAAGCCAAAGACGCCAGCTTTTTTTAGCTCCACGAGGAGCTCTTTTGTCAGGGCCAGGCCATTAGTATTTATGATAGGCTTTATCTTGCGTTTAGCCACTTCGCGCACGATTTCAATGATTTCGGGGTGCAGCAGCGGGTCGCCTCCGGCAATTGAAATGCCGTCAGTTATTCTTAACCTTCCAAAAACGTCGAGTTCTTTTTTAACTAATTCGAGGGATTTGTGCGAGTTGGCCTCGTTTTCGCGGTAGCAGCCATCGCAGCTCAGGTTGCACAACGAGGTCGGTTCCATCCATGAGATGGCATTATCCGGCAATGTCCAGGGCAGACGGTATAGATTCTTCTGATCAAGTACAAGTTCCTGCATAACAACCTCACAATTTATTCAGTAAAAATAAAGTCGTCGCAAAAGAACAAGGAACAATTCAAATCAAAAAGCCGTGGGAAAAACCCTTTATATGTTCAATTTTGATAAAAATAAATAATAATCACACAAAAAACCAATGGTTTTTGAATTGCCTTCAGAAGTCTTTGGTTTTCCTGTCATTCAGGTACATCTTATACCATCCAAGGTCATAAATCAGTTTATTAAGGTTAGAGATGCCATCCTGCGTCATGGAAAAGTACTTTTCTTCAAAGATATTTTTATAAAAGTTTCCTGAGGCTTCAATTATGAGTGCCAGGTTTTTCTTCACCTCTTCAATGTTTTCTGTGTATTCGGCCATATAGCGCCTGAATACCTCCTCGTCAATAGAGCTTTCGCCGCGCTGAATGATGCCGAAGAGACCCTGAAGGTACTTTGCCTTAAAGGCGGTTTCATCCAGGACTGAGGTTTTATTACTCTGAATGCTGAGTTCAATAACCCTTTTAAGGTCATCCTTCATTTTTAATCTGTTTTTTGAAAGGGCTTCCACCTCTTCAATTATATTCATGGCTGTATTCTGCTGCATATTTTCCTTTATCTTTTCTTTACGCCAAGGCCTATTCCATCGCCAATGGGAAGTATCGAGGCATTATTCAGGCCGGGATGTGATAAAAACTCCTTATTGAACTGCCTGATGTGTTCGGTTGAGGTTTGAAATTTCTTTGGGACCTGTTTAGAGGCGGTATATCCGTGCCAGAGGAGGTTATCAACAAAAATTACACCTCCCTTTTTAAGGAGTACCATGGAGAGGTCAAAGAGGACTTTATAGTCTTCCTTATCGGCATCGAGGAATATGAGGTCAAACTTTTTCTTCATTTTGGGCATTACGTCGAGGGCATTGCCTTCCAGGAGCTTTATCTTGTCTTCATAGCCCGAGTTCCGGATGTTTTCCTCAGCCAGTTTAATATTATCTGCGCTATGTTCAATTGTAAAGAGTTTGCCTTTTTTTCTGAGGCAGCGTGCAATGTGAATTGAGGAATAGGCAATTGCTGTTCCGATTTCGAGCACTCTTTTGGGGCGGCAGATAAGAATGAGTTGCTCCATAAACTCAACTGACTTCCAGTCGAGTATAGGCACCCTGTGTTCTTTAGCGTACTTTTCCATTTCAAGAATAAGAGAGTCCTCTTCCCTTCTAACGGATTCGAGGTATGCCTGCTGTTCAGGGCAGATGATATTTTCCATTACAATTCCCGCTTAAATTCATAATAGTCAGAAAAATAAAATTCCGGTTTAATTGCAAGTTTTTATTTTAACAAGAGCATTTTCTTCGTGTAAAGTTTCCCGTTAAGCTTAAGGCTGTAGAGATAAACGCCGCTTGCACACTGAAATCCATTCTCATTACTGCCGTTCCAGATAACTGAGTTTGTGCCGTTTTTGGTTACGATATTAAAGGTAAAGACCTTCTGCCCCAGTATATCGTAAATAAGGAGCTGCACGCTCTCATTTGCAGGTGCATTAAAGTCAATTTTAGTACTTCTGTTAAAAGGATTGGGATAGTTCTGCGAGAGGACATAATCCTGAGGCACATTACCGGTATTGCCTCCCAGCGTATCGGGGTTCAGGCTGTAAGTGCCTGACAGAGGGGAGCGCACGCTTCTGCCTGTACTGTCGGTATAGGTAAAATAAACCTTAAGCTTACCCGGCTGGTTAAAGGGAAGTTTAGCGGTATAGAAGGTACTTGAATTCTGCTGCTCTGCCAGAAGCGAAGTGAAGGTTGAATCGTCCAGAGAATAGATCATCTTCACGCTTTCGGGTTTTACGCCATTAGAATCGAGGAAGGCCTTATGAAGAACTAGTCCCGAATTAGTCTGTTCAAAGTTCGGGTACTCTATGGCTCTCAGGGCAGAAACAAGACCATAGCCTCTGGAAGAATCGGGAGTATTCGAGTTATCGGCCGTAAGGAGGAGTATCCTTCTTAACTCAACGTTTGTCAGGTATGGATATGCAGACAAAAGGAGCCCGGCGCAACCCGATGCGATAGGTGTAGCAAAAGAAGTCCCGTCGCCATAACTATAGCGATTGGCGGAATGTGCAATAGCTTTAAAATCATTTCTTCCCTGGGCTACAATATCGGGTTTAATGCGTCCGTCTGATGTGGGGCCTCTGGAGCTGAAGCCTGTAACGTTGTTAGATGATGTTACTGCGCCAACGGCAATTGTATTAAATCCGTCTGCGGGAGCCGTAATATAGTGCCAGGAATTGTCCCCTTCGTTCCCTGCAGATGTAATGGTAAGGACGCCGCGCCGGAACGCCATTTCGGCGGCCCTTGTTGAGATGGCAGTTTTTCCGTTCATATCGGCGTAAGTGTAGGAGGCTTCAGGTTCATCAAAGATATTATATCCGAGTGAGCTGCTTGTTATATCGACTCCAAGGCCTTCCATCCACTCCAGTGCCGCGGCGTAGTTATCCTCTTCAACATGTGTTTCGCTTCTGACATCTTCAGTCTTAGCCAGTATGTATTTTGCGTTATATGAAGGGCCTATGAGGTTACCGGGTGCATAGCCGCCAACAATTGAAAAAACAGCTGTCCCATGCTCGTCCTGATCGGGAGCATCGCCCGCCTGATTTGCAGTAATATTGTCATTAAATACAAAATCGTGCTCTGCTATAACCACCTTATTCTGAAGGGCTTCATGTTCTTTCCAGTCGAATCCCGAGTCGAGCAGACCGATTATGACGCCCTGTCCGGAGATACCTTTGCGGTGGACCTGCGGAACGTCCGAGAGGTTAAGCTGTTTGAAGGAGTTGCCGTAGTCGGGTTCTAATAAGATATTATTCTTGCCCAGGGGTTCGGCCGCTCCAGGCTCCGGATTACGTGAGGGCTCATAGAGCACCTTCACCCTTTCAACTTTTTCAACAAAAGGGAGGCTTAAAACTGTTTTAAGCGCCTCAGGACTGAGAAAGGCGCTTGCGGCATTAAACCACTTAAGGACGTTATTAATTTTGACTCCCAGGCCCTCTAATGAGCGAATATAGGCATCGTTAACGGGCAGGTCCTCATAAGTTATATAAGAATCCTCGCCCATAACTTTCCTGCGTCTTTCGATTGCCCTGGGGCTAAGCAGGTTTTCGGCTGATTTATATAATGATGAAGACTTGGATAAAGACTGGGAAGGTTTTACACCCTTATCCTTAAAGTAGATCATGTATTTTGTCTGAGCAAAAGACAAGCCTGAGAAAAGGAAGAATGTAAAAAACAAAAGTAATTTCTTCGGCATAGGGCTTTCCAATTAAATTAAAACAAATGGAGCCGGACAAACCGGCATTATAGAAATTAGTCTTAAATGGTAAAAACATCAATTGAAATTCAGAGTCGTAAATGTATAAGAGTGACTAATGTATAAGGCGCGCCACCCGGTTCCATTTTACCGAGGCCAGAATATCGAGTATGTTAGTCTTTGCCGGGTCCCACGACCAGTAGACCATAAAAGCCTTGCCGATAATTCTATCTCTTGGAACAAAGCCCCAGAAGCGGCTGTCGGCGCTATCGTCGCGGTTGTCGCCCATCATAAAGTAATAATTCTTTTTAACCGTATACTTATCAGCAGGCTTATCGAGTATAAATATTTGTCTACCCTCAACCCTAACGGCCTCAGAGTCGAGTTCCCTGTTAATGATAGTGCGCCAGAGTTCAATATTCCTGTAATTAAGCTCCACGGTCTGTCCTTTTTTCGGAACTATTACAGGTCCGTAATTATCCTCATTCCAGAAAGCGCCCTTAGGGAAGATTCTGTACTCCGCCTCCTCAGGAGGTTTTGTATGAGAACTAACGTACTGAATGCCGGGAGGCCTGAAGAATTCCTTACCGTTGATAAAAACCACTTTATTAATAATTCTGATTGTGTCGCCCGGTACTCCAATTAAGCGCTTAATATAGTTAACCCTTTCCTGGGGCCTAATCTGGTCGCGGTCGCCCGGGTATTCAAATACGACCACATCTTTTCTCCCGGGTTCCTTTAGGGCAGGGAGTGTAATGTGTGGGAGTTCCAGGTCTGTAAAAGGGATGCGTTTGGGAGTAGATGCGCCATAAATAAACTTGTTGACAAGGAGAAAGTCGCCCACCATGAGGGTTTTTTCCATTGAGCCTGTAGGAATCCGGAAAGCTTCAACTACGAATGTCTTCAGAACAAAGGCTGCCAGAATGGCATAAAGAAGAGCCTTTGAGAGCATTCTGAGTCTTTCGGCAGGAGATTTTTCTTCGGTAAAATCCTCTCCGGCCTGGGCTTCCTCATATTTTTCAAGGTCATCGGAAAAGGACAATATAAAAACTCCTAAAAACTTATGGCGGAAGAATACTTCCGCCATTTAATGAAACAATTAAATTTTAATGAATTATCCTGGCAATGCGGTTAAGCCTTACAGAGCCAAGAAGTTCGAAGAAATCTGAAAAAGGAATTGACGGGTCCCATGACCAGTAAACGATAGCAGCCTCACCGATTACCCTGTCGCGGGCAACGAAGCCCCAGAAGCGGCTGTCGAGGCTATTGTCCCTGTTATCGCCCATCATAAAATAATAGTCCTTTGTCAGCTTATAGGAATCGGCCGGTTTGCCGTCAATAGTTATCTGGTTACCTGAAAGTTTAACCACGCGCCGTCCGAACTCCCTGTCGATAATTGTCCTCCACTGTTCGAGGTTAGCCGGAGTAAGGTGAATGACATCCCCTTTTTTAGGAACGACCAGAGGCCCGTAGTTATCCTCATTCCATGGAGCCCCGGGAGGAAAAATTCTCGGGTTTGCGATGCCGGCCGGAATAGTCTGAGGGCTCACGTACTGAATGTGCGGGGGGCGCCAGAATTCCTTTCCGTTAACGAAGACGACCTTGTCTACAATTTTAACCGTATCGCCGGGCATGCCGATGAGTCTTTTCACATAGCTCATTATTTCGCTCGGCTCGAGGTCGTTGGTGTATCCCGGCCAGTCGAATACAACCACGTCCTTTGCCTTAGGCTCCCTGATTGAGGGGAAGCTAAAGTGAGGGAGAGAAACATTTGTAAAGGGAATGTTTCTTGGTGTAGTGGAACCGTAGATTACCTTATTTACCAAAACAAAATCCCCGACGAGGATTGTATTTTCCATAGATCCTGTAGGTATTCTGGAAGATTCCAGCAAAAATGTTTTGATAAGGAGCGCACCTATCAGGGCAAAGACAAGAGTCTCGACAAAGTTCCTGAATTTTTCCTGTGGTGTCTTAACCTGATTTAATTCTTCTTCTGTTTTAATGCCCAGGAACCGCCGGGCACCTTCCTTAAAAGTCAATTAGCCTCCTCTTAATCTTCAATTTGTAAAACTGCCAGGAACGCTTCCTGAGGTATTTCAACGTTTCCCACCTGCTTCATGCGTTTTTTACCTTCCTTCTGTTTTTCAAGCAGTTTTCTCTTACGAGTAATATCGCCGCCGTAGCATTTGGCAAGAACGTTTTTCCTTAATGCCTTAACCGTAGAGCGTGAGATAACTTTGTTTCCGATAGCAGACTGGATTGCGATTTCAAACATCTGTCTTGGTATCAGGTCCTTGAGTTTATCGCAGACTTTCCTTCCCCATTCAAAAGAGCGGCTTCTATGAACTATGATCGAAAGGGCGTCGACCTGTTCGCCGTTAAGGAGAATATCGAGTTTAACGAGGTCACTCTCACGGTAGCCGATAAACTCATAATCAAAAGATGCATAGCCGCGCGAAAAAGATTTCAGCTTGTCATAAAAATCGAAAATGATTTCAGACAAGGGGAACTCATACTGAAGATCGGCGCGCGTGGGATCTATGTATGAAGTATTCTTATAAATGCCGCGCTTATCCGTAGCAAGCTTCATCAGGTTTCCGACGTACTCGCTTGGGCAAACAATCTGAGCCTTGACGTAAGGCTCTTCAATAAGCTCTATATCCCCCATGTCGGGCATATCGGCGGGATTATCAACTGTTATCCTCTCGCCGCTTTTCTTATAGACGTAATATTCAACGTTAGGAAGAGTTGTGATAATCGACTGGTTGAATTCCCTTTCAAGCCTTTCCTGCACAATTTCCATGTGCAGCATTCCTAAGAACCCGCACCTGAAGCCGAAGCCCAGGGCCGCTGAAGTCTCAGGAGTAAATACAAGCGCCGAGTCATTCAGGCGGAATTTTTCCAAAGCATCCCTCAGGTCCTCATACTCTTCAGTATTGGTAGGATAGAGGCCCGAATAGACCATAGGTTTAACCTCTTTATAGCCGGGAAGCGGGTGCTCAGCGCCATTTTTAGCAAGCGTAAGTGTATCGCCCACCTTGGTATCGTGCACGTCCTTAACGCCTGAGATCAAATAACCTACGTTACCTGCGGTAAGCTCCTTTGTTTTAATCTTCCTTAAGCCCAGAACGCCAATTTCTTCGGCCAGAAAACTCTTATCGTTGGCAAAGAATCTGATCTGGTCTTTTTCGTGAAGCGTGCCGTTAAAGACTCTTACATAGGCAATTGCCCCGCGGTAAGCGTCAAATACCGAGTCGAAGATAAGTGCCTGAAGCGGGGCATCCGGGTCCCCTTTGGGAGCAGGAACCTTTTTTACAATGTCTTCAAGTATCTCATCAATACCTGCCCTTGTCTTGGCGCTTGCAAGGAGGATCGAGCTTTCATCACATCCGAGAAGATCTATGATTTGACCTTTCACAGTATCCACCATGGCACTGGGGAGATCTATTTTATTGATTACGGGGATTATTTCAAGCCCGGCCTCAATAGCCAGATAAAGGTTGCTAATGGTCTGAGCCTCAACTCCCTGTGCGGCGTCCACGACGAGGATTGCGCCCTCGCAGGCTGCAAGTGAGCGAGATACCTCATAGGAGAAATCCACGTGCCCCGGAGTATCGATTAAGTTTAAGGTATATTCAATGCCGTCTTTAGCGTGATATCTCATCTGGATTGCGTGGGATTTAATTGTAATTCCCCTTTCCCTTTCCAGGTCCATATCATCCAGGAGCTGTGCTTTCAGCTCGCGTTCGGATACCGTTCCGGTCCTTTCCAGAAGACAATCTGCTATAGTTGACTTGCCGTGATCAATGTGTGCTATTATACAAAAATTGCGAATTTGTTCCATTTTTACTCAAAATTTTAGAATAGTAATATATCAATACATGGCTGCAAATTCAACGAATAACTTTTGCTCAAAAGTTCACTTTAGGCGGCATTTGTCAGCTTAAAACAGTTTTACTCTTTCTTTCCTGTTTATACAACTGCAACCTGGGAAAAGTTCTGAAAGAAAAATGCCTTTTTGCAGCTATTATTCAGCTTAAGGATAATTAATATTTAATTCAATTTAAGTTTAAAACAAAATATTTAGTAAATTTAGAGTATAATTTTATCAGTTAGCAGCACTAAATGCCTGCTTAAGAAAACAGAATATTTTTACAATTGATAAATGCGGAAACAAGAAATGAAAAGATTTAAGCTAACGGTCCTTTTAACACTGCTTTTAAGCGTACTTAGCTTTGCACAGCCCTTTAAGTTCGGCTGGATAACGGACATTCACATCGGAAGCCCGAATGCAGAGGAATACTTAAAGCAGGTTGTGGCCGATATAAACAAGAGGAGCGACATAGAATTTGTTATAGCCTCAGGTGACATTGCTGAAAAGGGGCAATCGGGTGAGCTTGAACAGGCCAAAGGAATTTTAGATGGATTGAGAGTAAAATATTACATCGTACCCGGAAACCACGACACCAAATGGAGCGACAACGGGCTTCTTAAATTCAATGAGCTCTGGGGAGGTGACCGCTTCAGCTTCGACTTTAACGGCATCAGGTTCATCGGTATGAATAGCGGCATTCCATGGCGTGGCGGCGGAGGGCACTTTGCAGTTGAGGACCTGAAGTGGCTTGATGGTGAGCTTCAGAAAGTGGATAAAAAACAGGAGATCATCTTCTGTGCCCATCACCCCTTAAACGAAGAGGTTGACAACTGGTTTGAAATTACAAACCGGTTAAGAAACTACAACATAAAGCTTGTAATGCTTGGACACGGACATGCAAATAAGGTGTTTAATTTTAACGGCATACCGGCCGTTATGAGCCGCTCGACGCTTGAGGACAAAAAGAAAACATGGGGATATACGGAAGTTGAGAATAAGCAGGACTCGCTTCTGTTTTTTGAGATCAACCGCGACTCGGTTCCTCATCAGTGGGCAGCAATAGGCAAAAATGCGGAACTTAGTATTCCCCAAGTTGATTCCATGCAGTTTATAAATTATAATGCCGAAGTTAAATGGCAGAAGGATCTCAAAACCACCATGGTATGCCCTCTGGTGGTATGGAAAAACAGAATTTACGCTGCTACTGTTAATGGCGTGGTATCATGTTTTTCTGCAAACGGGGATTTATTATGGGATCTTAAGACCGGGGGAACAATTTACAGCCGTCCTGCTGTTGCAGATAATGTGCTTGCAGTCGGGACCATGCAGGGCGATCTGATTACAATTGATGCCGAAAAAGGAACGGTGCTGCAGACAATAGGCATTGGCGAGCCGGTGACGAGCCAGATAATTGCAATAGGCTATAATGGCGACAAGCGCCTTATGAGTGGAGCAAAACCCGATACCGTTTTTATTGTAGGAACGAGCAAGGGGAGGCTTTTAAGCTATGAGGTAAATACGCTCGATCAGATCTGGGAGAACACGAGTGCACAGGGGATGATTGAAACCAGGCCGATGTATTATGAAAACAAGCTTGTCTACGGAAGCTGGGACAGTTACCTCTACTGCATTGATGCCCGCTCGGGGGTATTGATATGGAAGTGGACCGGGAATAAAAATTTTTACTATTCCCCTGCCGCATGCACACCCGTTACAGACGGGAAGAATGTCTATACGGTTACGCCTGACAAATTTGTCTCGGCCGTGGACCTGCTCCTGGGGAAAAAAGTCTGGAGAAGCGATGCTTTCCCGGGCTGGGAATCAATCGGAATAAGCGCAAACAAACAGACGCTTTTTATAAAGGGAATGACTGATAAGTTTTACTTTGTGGGCGCAGCCAAGGGTAAGCTTCAGAAAGAAGTTGACTTAAAGTTCGGTCTGGATACCACACCAATTACCCCGATTGAAAGTGAGGGGAATGTAATTTTCGGATGCAAGAACGGCATTGTTTACCAGATAGATAAAAGTTTTAATTACAGGCCTCTCTTGTTTACAGGGACCTCCAGGACACATACTGTAATGACGCTTGGGCAGGGCAGGTTTGCATCATCAAATATGGACGGAAAGATTTTTGTTTTCAGCATTAAAGAAGGGCAGCAGTGAAGAATTTTGATGGAATTTTGTTCGATATAGACGGTACACTTACTTCAACAAACGAGTTAATATTTGCTTCATTTAATCACGTAGCAAAAAAGTATTTAAATAAGTCATACACGCCGGAGGAGCTGATTGCGCTTTTCGGCCCCCCGGAGGATGAGATCTTAAAGGAGCTTACGGGGGAAAAGTACCACGAGGCTCATTACGATTATTTCGATTTCTACAACAAAAAGCATTCTGAGCTTGCGGATATTTATCCGGGGATAAAAGATATTCTTGAGGATATTAAAGGCACAAAGATACCTCTAGGGATCTTTACAGGCAAAGGGCGCAAGGCCTCAACAATCACGCTTAAGGCGCTTGAGATATACGACTATTTCGAAATGATTGTTACGGGCGACGACGTAAAAAAGCACAAGCCTAATCCCGAGGGCATACTGAATTTTGTAGAAAAGTATAAGCTGGATAAATCGAGGGTGCTTCTTGTGGGCGACGCCCCGGCAGACATCAAGGCTGCGCGTGGAGCCGGAGTAAAGATTGCCTCGGTGGTCTGGGACAGCTATGCGAAGGCAATTGTAATGGAATCAAACAGCGACTATGTATTCCACACGGTTGAAGAGCTGCATAAATTTATCAGGAAAAATATTCATTAGCCTGTGCCTTTGCGGCTAAGCTGGTCCGCCCTTTTAAGAAGTGTTGGGATGCGGTTATCTCCGTGCATGTGTGCAATGCAGGTTTTGGCTTCTTCCAGGCTGATCCCGATTGAGGTAATAAAGAGCGGACGGAGGCTTCTGCCGCGCAAGAGTTTAAGGTTTTCAGGGGTGTCCTTAAAGGGAGACTTTGCAACACCGATTACTGGAATTTTTTTATCAAGAGCTTTATAGAGGCGGCCTCCAAGGCCGTCTTTTTTTTCTCTTCCAAGCCATACGTACCCGTCAACTATTATAACCTCAGGCATTTCATTTAACTTTTTCAGGAGCTCTAAAATTACGGGAAGTTCCCTTAAATAAAAGCTGCCGGGGATATAGCTCATTATCCCCTCCTGGCTTGCAGTAACTTCATAGAGGGGCTTTTCATCCTTCCAGTTATTGAAGGCCACGCCTGCGGCAAAGGCCTCATCCATATTATAACTTACATCCACTGCCAGTATCATTTCCTGCCTGATGAGTTCAGAGTAATTACTTGAGAAAAAGTTTAATTAAAATATTCAGAAAACAGACATAAAGTGCAATAATCCCATTTTTCATGAACTTGTTTTTTTATGCTGTTTTTTTACATTGAGAACAACCGGATTATCCAGCATATTAACAAGACTTTTATTTATAATAAAGGTTCCTCATTAACGGCACAAGGCAGCAGGCCAGTCTCATTACATATCGGGCTTTTATTAACTCTCAAAATCAAAGGGGGTAAGATATGAAGCTAGCAGGTATGTCCAATCAGAATTCAGCTTTCAGAAGGGTCAAAACCTTCACCTTCAGGCAGATCACATTTATTTTATTTCTGTTATGCATGGTCCAAGTGTCAGTTATGCCGCAGGCAAGAAACAGCCCAAAAGGATATATAAACCGTGCAATACTAAATTTACCTAAGGTCAGTTTTCCCGTTTCCGACGGGGCCCCGGGATATTGTACGATTACCGGAGGTGGCGACATGAGCTGGGAATACATTGAGAATGTAAACGTTGTTGAAGAAGCCAGCGGGAAGCTTTCAATAACCGTGGAAATTTACATTGGAAATCCGAACAACTGTCAGTCAGGCAGTCCCTGCGTTACCTATGATATGTATCCTGAAAATGTTCATGTATGGATCGACTGGAATGGCAACAAGGTATGGGAACCATCCGAATTGGTCTTAAATGATGCTCTGCAGTCCTACGGCATCGGCTTTGATACTCACAAGATGACAACAATGAGGGAGGTCGACATACCAGATGGGGCCAAAAAACCCGCGTGGCTGAGGGCAACCATAAGCTGGGGGGAGCATTCTGAGGACCCGTGCCGGAATCAATGGAAATATGGCAACTATAAAGATCAGCCGATACTCTGGGACCTGAAAATAATAGAGATCAGCGCAATTGGAGGAGTTGATATAGCTGACGTAGAAAAACCTTTACTGGCCAATTCGCGCGACGATTACGGCAATCTCTTTGCAAGCCAGATGAACGCTCCCCTTGCCGCAGCGGGAGCACAATCCACGATTGAATTAAATGTAAAGCTGAAGGCATATCCGGATAATAAAATGGGGACAAACTCAAAGACGGTCTGCAACTATAAAATATCCACCGAGGGGGGCGTGGAGGCCCTTTCTGATAAATCCGAATTTAAGGGCAAGGATGGCAAATTAAGGATCAGGCTTCCTCAAACAATCGGGAAGTACAGCATGGAACTAAATTTTAAGTTTTACGGGGATCAGCAGAACCTTGTAGGCAAAGAAAAATACACAATCCCCCTCTGGGTCAGCTATAAGAAACCCGACCCGTTTGTAATCCAGAAAAAGATATGGCTCGACAAGGCAATCACATTTACCGAAGGAACATCTCTTGATATAAGTCCTGAGTATGTCCTGGCGCGCGAGATGATGACAGGGATCCACGACAAAGGGGGTAAGATATGGTTTTATACCAGCCAGCCTGGCCTGTGGTCGGATCTGGTTGAAGAAAAGGTCGATATGGCGGACTGCAGGACGACTGCCCACATCTGGATAAACCTCCTAAAGACGCTTGGAGTACAAAGCGCAAGCCTGGTAGAACATAAAGGAGACTACGGCCATGGCTTTCTATCGGTTCAGGATTTAACTGCCTATGGGGTTGAGGGAAGTAAAAACGGCAATGCAGCCCCTAAGGCTACACCCGATGCATTCGACCGCTGGGCATTTCCCTCGCATACTTTCGGGAAGCTGGGAAGCTCGTATTTTGATCCTGTCTTCGACAGATTAAGCCTGGATAAGTTTTTCCATGTCTATTACTCAATAAGGGCATTTGCACATGATACAATATTAACGGGCAGCGAAGTAAATCCGGGGCCTTTTTTATGGAGAACAGACACATACTTCGAAGGGAGGGATGGCAATTGGGAAAAGTATCAATATGAATACCAGACTTCACCCTTTGCCACGAAACTTCACAAAGCCATAACTGCCGACGGTGCAAAGTTTACCGGTACTTTTTCTGAGAAAGCCCTTAATAATAACGGGGATGCATACACGGAGCAGCTGAGCGCCGATGTTGAAGTGGAAATTACAAAACCCGGGAAGTACTACGTTTCCGGTACTTTAATGCAGGGGGATAAAGTAATTACATATCAGCCTTATAATGGATCTCCCGGGGGCTGGCATGAGGTTATAGGACCTAACACGGGGAAAGTAACCGTTCACCCCACTTTCAGCGGTGAAAGCATTTACGAGAGTAAGTTAAACGGGGTCTATACATTCGACCTTTATATAAGAGACACTTCAGGCGCCATGGTTCACTCACAAAAGTTCAGCACAACGCCCCACCAGTACACTGAGTTCAGTGAGGTGCCAGTAAGGATTGAGCAGCTGACGGAAACGGCCGCAGACACTACATCTGACGGGCTCTTTGACCAAATAGAGGTTAAGATAAACCTGAAGTCGAGCCTTGCCGGCAAATACTCTCTTCAGGCTTCAGTGCAAAAAGACAGCATGGTGCTCGCCTCGGCATCCAGGTCCTTTACTATTGCAGCAGGACTTCAGCAGGTAACTCTAAAGCTGGGGGCGGGTACAATATCATCTTACGGGAAAGACGGGCCATATACAATTTCCGTACAGCTCTTCAGCGATGACGGCACTCAGATCTCAACAGGCGAGGTAGAGACGGCTTCTTACAAGGCTTCTCAGTTTACACCCCCTAATGCCAGCATAATCGCAGGGACCAATGACTATACGATTGATTCGGACAAAGACGGCCTCTTTGATACCTTGCAGGTTGAACTGCAGATGCAGTCACTACTCGATAACACCTTCATTATAACGGCTTACCTCGTAAGCCAAAAGGACTCATTTATTGCCGTAGCCTCTTCTGACATCTCAGCATCCAAAGGGAACTACCTGCCTCGATTAAACTTTCCCGGTGTTGCCATCGGGAAGAGCAAGACTGACGGGCCTTATAAAATTGGTTATGCAGTCATTCAGGATACTCTCCTTAATACTGTTTATACGGGTTATAACCTATACACCACAAACGCGTATACAGCAAAGCAGTTTGAGCAGCCGATAGGAAAGGTTCTTCAGGCAACGGGAGTCTATGTAGAAAAGCTGATCGACAGTGACAACAACGGGCTTACGGACTCGCTTGAAATTGACGTTGAGGTGATCCCGTTTGAACCGGGCTATGTTATTGCGATGGGACAGCTTAAGAATTCCGAGGGAGAAAGGATACTCTGGACTTCAGGGCGTGAGCTTCTGGGGGCAAACGAGAAAAGCAATATAAAGTTAAAATTCGACGGGCGCATGATCTACGGGAGCCTTTCAGATGGTCCCTTCGCGCTGAAGAATCTGCTAATATACCACACCGGCCTGCCCGAGGAAACAATAAGCATTGATGAAGCATATAAAACCCAGAATTATAAATACCTGAATTTTGAGAAGGCATGCGTCGTAACGGGCAAAGTTTCTGACATAAAAGGTAATCCTGTTTCAGGGGCGCTGCTTTCAATTCAGGAGACTTCATTTGATTATTCGGAGCCAACGGGTAAATACCACCTTGTAATGTTCAATGACGGCACCTATCCGGTGAAGATCAGCGGGCCCGACACGCTGGATCTGGACTGGAACATTGTCCTGAATAATAAAATTGCAATAGGTGATTCAATAATGGTTGCAGTCTCAAAGGATAGTATAGTAAATATTGACTTTAAGGCACCTCTGGAAATTTCCACATCGCAGGTTGGCAATTCAGTCTTAAATGCACTTCCCTATTATGAGCTGATGCAGAATTATCCGAACCCCTTCAATCCGACGACAATAATAAGGTACAATATACCGGAGGCAGGGATGGTGAGGCTGGATATTTTCGATATGCTTGGAAAGAAAATCGTGACGCTAGCAAATGAATTCCAGAGTGCAGGTGTGCATGAAAAGGTTCTCAAGGCGGACAAGCTTGCAAGCGGGATTTACTATTATCAGATCCGCTCCGGGAGCTACATAGAAACGAAAAAGATGATTCTGGTTAAATAATCACTCGCATATCAAAAAAGGCGCCCCCTGCAGAGCACCTTTTTTGATATGCAATAAAGAAAAAAAGCAGACTTTCATCTGCTTTTAATTTAACACTCAAAACTCAAAATTTAACATTAAATTTGGTGGAGGTGGCGGGAGTCGAACCCGCGTCCGAAGTTGAAACACTAAGAACGTCTACACACATAGCCTGTCGATTTTTTAGGCTTAAAGCATCCCGGCAGGCAGGGTTGACTTTAAGCTTGCCCAGGTTTAAGTTTCGCAGGATTTACCCGGACGATCATCCCGCTATCACACCTGATCGGCGTTCATCTAAGACCCGGTGCGCGAAGTCAGAGTGAACGGCTGCTTATTTAAATTAGGCAGCTAAGGCGTAGTTATTTTCGCCAGTTATTGTTTTATTACCGCCGTTTTACGTGTCTACGGTGAACACGATGTGCAGTTCAAAGCCTAACTAACCCCGTCGAAGCCAATTTCACCCCCTTGAAAATGTTTCAAAGGACTTAAGGCTTATTTTAAGCAGTTAAAGCTTATCAACATAAATCCAAACAACGTGATGGGGAAAAAAGTTCAGGCTGCCTTTACTTTTCTTCCATGCCTTTCCAGACTACGTCAGGAGTCCCGGAGACCTTATTTTCATACCTTGCAAGGACGAAAAAAAGATCGGAAAGACGGTTTAAATATACGATTATTTCCTCCCCTGTTTCAACACTTTTATTTAAGGCTACCACCAGTCTTTCGGCCCTGCGGCAGACCGTGCGCGCCAGGTGAAGGTAAGAAGCTCCGGGTGAGCCTCCGGGGAGAATAAAATGCCTTAGTTCATCCAGCTTCCCGTTATAAAGGTCTATCTGGCGCTCAATTTCCACGCTGAAACTCTTTTCT
>JBLMYS010000195.1:0-5082 GCA_050258415.1 Acidobacteriota bacterium
TTTGCAAAGAGCCACTTTATGGCTGTAAAACCTACATAGATGAGGTTAAACCACTTAAATCCTACACCCAAGGAGTAAGCCGGCATACCGCAGAATATGTACGGGTTCCAGAGCGTAAAACCCCCTTCATGCGTTGTGACATATGTCTGAAGACTCTTGCTCGTTATGATGTCACCCGACTGCAGCGTCTTGCCCCCGAAATACATTGGGGAGAAGAAGATGAGGAAAAGTATCAGAAGTATTGCAAGTGAGAGCGGGGTCTGGTATTTCCCCGGAATTATCTTATCAATTGTAAATCCTTCAGTTCTGGTTTCTTTGGCTGCCTTGCCAGCCGTACCGATTGTTCTTTTTGTGGTTTTAGACATTTTTTCTTAGCTCCGGTTTTCTTGCAATAAAATTAATTCCCGCTCCTACCTTGTTTTCAGCCGTGTAATCCATATACATCATTAAGAGCGTGAAAGGGAAAGTGAAAATATAATATATGGGCAAAAGTAAAAGCAGCAGTTTTGATTTGTTTACCATCTGTATCGGGTACTTGATCCCAAGGCGCCATGCCCTGTCACCCCAGGTGCCGTAGGTGTACTTCGACTGGTAGAGCTTAAAGCCCAGGGGCTCAAGCTTGCTTCTTAGATCCTCGAATGAATACCCGACCCTTGCATGCTCTCCGATGAAGCTTTCCTCCTCCTCATCATGCACGTCACTTCCGCCATAGATCGATGGGGTGTTAATCATTAAAAATCCGCCGGGACGAAGCGCCCTGTGAAAATTCTCGAAAACTTTCACGTCTTCAACAATATGCTCCATTACGTCAACGGAAAGAATAAGATCAAATTTTGCTTCGTGGCTTATTTGTGTTAGATCTTCTACGCCGAAAGATACATTCTTTAAGTTCTGGCTTCTGAAAAACTCCCTGCAGTCTTCTATCCATTCCTCTTTTACGTCAATAGCGTAAATATTATTGGGCTTGAGGTTCTTAGCCATAAAATAAGCGTACTGCCCGTATCCTGTACCCGCATCATATATGCTTAGCTGCCTGTTCCCAAACTCTTTCCTCAGTTTCTTAAGCTCCCGCCTTACATACCAGGAACGCAGAAACATTACGTCGAGCAGCTTATAAAACCAGACGCGTAAAAAAGGAAATCTCTTTATCCACCTGGCAAAAATGTTTTTTATTGGGTCATAATGCATAAGGTTGTCAATCGCTGAAATTTGATGTTTCTGAATTTGCTTTTAATTAGTCTGTTCTGGTTACAAACTGTTCTTTTCCTGAAGGTTTATCTTTTATTTGCCCGCGAGCTCCAGCACCCCTTCGGCAAACCGCCTCCATGAATACTTGTCCACTTCACCTTCTATATTCCTCTGGAATTCGGTTTCTTTTTCTTCGGTGTAAAACTTCATTATGGCCTCAGCCATTTTTGCGGGGTCTTCTTTTTCCACTATATAGCCCGTTTTTCCCTCAAGCACTACCTCTTCAAGGCCTCCAACGTTTGTTGCAATTACCGGCTTCCGGAAGTTCATGGCTATCTGCACAATTCCGCTCTGAGTGGCGCTCCTGTATGGAAGAATTACAGCATCTGAGGCGCAAAAGTAATATTTGACTTCAGAGGTGGGAATGAAATCTGTAAAAAGGTAAAGTGAGTCCTTAAGGCCCAGCTTTTCAACGAGGCTTTTGTACTTTTCCTCGTTTGAATAGAATTCACCGGCTACCATCAGTTTTACATTGAGCCTGCCTTTTAACAAAGCCATCGATTCCATCAGTATGTCGAGCCCCTTATAATCTCTTATAAAACCGAAGAAGAGTATAAGTTTCTCGTCTTTGAGCTTCAGGTGACCTCTGGCTTCGCTTTTTGTGACGGGAAGCCCGAAGTTGGAATAAACGGGGTGGGGAAGAACTCTGTTTTTGGCATTTGGGAAAAGACTCAGCAGGTCTTCCTGCACTTTTTTGGACAAAAGGACAAAATAGTCGGCGCTGGAGAAGAAGTACTTCGTAAAGGCCCTGTCTCCCGGGCGACCCTCGTGAGGAATCACGTTGTCGCAGATTACGAGCACCTTTGTCCGTCCGTTCTTTTTTGCAATTTTGGATATGGTTCCGAAACAGGGACCGAAAAAAGGCATCCAGTACTTGAATATCAAAAGGTCCGGAGCATCTTTCTTTATCTTTTCTCCAACTTTAACCCAGTTAAGCGGGTTTACTGAATCAACCAGGACTTCGGTCGGTATTGCCTCCACGGTCTCTCCCGATTCGGTCTGCGACTTTCCCGGGAAGAGTATGGAAGGATATTGCCTCTTAAAGGTAATGACATTGACGTCATTGTTTTTTGAAAGCTCAATATAAAGCAATCCGTTAAAATGAGCGATCCCCCCGCGCAGTGGATAAGCAGTTGATAGAATCGTTATTTTCATCGGGGAAGAAGTTTTGTGACTGTATTAAATACTCTGTCGACTGTTATGTAATTCATGCACTGGTATTCGGGATTCGTACAGACGGCGCTGTAGAAACACTTGCATTCCTTTTCAGGCTCTATTATTTCTCCAAGCCCGAAAAGTTCAAACTCATGCGGATTAAAAATATTGTTGAACAGAACAATTTTCTTATTCAGCCCGAGCGTTATATGCATTGCCATTGTTACACCTGTGACCACAAGCTGGCACTGGTCTACAAGGTTGATGAATTTCTCCAGTGGAAAATGCCCGAAATACCTGCCTCCGGTTTTTTCGGCAAACATCCTGTTTTTGGCATCTTCCTGCTCGCCGCCTAAGAACACCACCTGATAACCCTCTTTGAGGAGCCTTCGGGAGAGTTCTATCCAGTTCTCATCCGGCCACAGGCGCGAGGTCCATCTGCCGCCGCATCCGGTATTAAGCCCGATAACCTGCCTGGCCTTATCCAGATCCCAGTCCCCGGCATACTGGCTGAAGTTGGAGAGCACATATTTTTCGCCTTTATAGCTGAAGCCGCAGATCTCAAAGATCTCTTCAAGATAATTCCGGGTGTTTGCCTTGTTGATGTCGTCAAAAACCCCGGTCATATACTTTGCCTCGGCATCCTTGTCGGCAGGATATGGGACTCCGTTTTTTAAGACGTACCCTTTTTTTACCTGCCCTTTAAGCAATTCCATGAGCGCACAGGCTTCTTTATCCTTGTCAAGGTTTACTATGTAGTCAAATTCCAGAGCCTGAAGAAACGCAACGCCTTCGGCGTTAAACTTGACTATTGTATCCACTTCTTTTGGTACAACAGAAGGAGTGTATGTAAGCCAGTATACTTTTGCCTGCGGATACTTCTCCTTTAAGGGGGAAAGAATCGGCGTGGTGCGTATAACGTCGCCTACGGCACCCAGCTTTATGATTAATACTTTCCCTTTGGTTGGGTCATAGTAAGGGCAGTCGCTTCCATCAGCCTCCACGCAGTGTACACCGTGAAGCTTGTGGGGTTTGCAGGGAATGTCACCCCTGAAAAAGCGGCAATCTAATTTTAAGTCCGATATCTTCAAATTAAATTATTAAGTTAAATTTTTGAATAATGACTTTGAACAAAAAGCCGGTAATCAGGACAATGCTCTGAATGCCCGGCTTAATATAAACCTTGCTTAATCTGTCAGCTTTTATCCTTTACCGAGTACTCTTTGTCGTTCTGCATTGAGTGAACCATCATCTCACCTAAAAGACCTACCGAGAAGAACTGTACACCCACAATTATAAGTAGCATGCCAAAGAACAACAGGGGCCTGTTGCTCAGGCTGTGTCCCATCATCCATTCTATGGAAAGATAACCGTTTACAACAAAGCCAATTAAGAAGGCAATTGCACCTAAGAATCCAAAGAGATGCATCGGGCGCTTTATGTAGCGCGTTGTAAATATTACGGTCATCAGGTCAATAAAACCCTTGAAGAAACGTGATATTCCAAATTTTGTCGACCCGTAACGGCGCGGATGATGCTTAACCGGAATTTCTGCGATCGTGAAGCCCTGCCAGTCTGCCAGTACCGGCATGTATCTGTGGAGTTCACCGTAAACATTCAGGTTCTTTACCACTTCACGCCTGTAGGCCTTAAGCCCGCAGTTAAAGTCGTGTATCTTTATTCCGCTCATCAGGCCGGTTACATAGTTGAAGAACTTGGATGAGTGGCGCTTGATAAAAGGATCAAAACGCTGCTTTTTCCACCCTGAGACCAGATCGTAACCTTCTTCAAGCTTCTGCAGAAGATTCACTATCTCGTTCGGATCGTCCTGCAGGTCGGCATCCATTGTAATTACAACGTCACCTGTAACCTGCTTAAATCCCATCTGGAGGGCTGCCGACTTGCCGTAGTTTTTCCTGAAGCTTATATACTTAAACTTGGGGTCAACCCTTGAAATTTCCTTCAAAACAGATAACGACTTATCTGTTGAACCGTCATCTACAAAAATGACCTCGTACTCTGCCGAAATCATTCTCATCGCTTTTTTGATCTCGTTGGCCAGGGGCCTTAAAGACTCTTCCTCGTTGTATAAAGGTACAACTATTGAAACTTTCTTAAAGCTTGTCTTCTTCGGGCTTGCTTCTGTTGGTGCTGCAGCCGGACGGTTATAGCTGCTGCTGTAATGTTTCCCCCTGTACCTGCTGTAATGAGGTTTGTTGGGGCTTTTAGGAGGCACTATCTTTGCCTGACCTCTCTGTGACTGCTGCTTGCCCTGCTGCTGCGGCTCAGATTTCCGGGCCTGCTGTTCCTGCCTTGGCTGCCTTTCAGACTGCTTGTCTGATTCCTGCCTTGGCTGCCTTTCAGACTGCTTTTCTGATTCCTGACGGGGCTGCCTTTCAGACTCATGCCTTGGCTGCCTGTCTGCCTGCTTCTCCGGTTGCTTCTCAGTCTGGGGGTTCTGCTGCCTGGGCTGTCTTTCCTGATGGGAGCCCTGCGGCTTATTCTGTTTTTCCCCCTGATTGTCGTGTGAGCCGGGGGCGTCGTTTCCATCGTTAATACGTTTCTCGTCCAATTAAAAATCCGATTTTGTAAAAAAATACCCATAAAATTAAACTAATAAATGACTAAAATCAATTTAACTTTTCCGGGTGGAATTAATTTCAGATTATACCCTTATCC